>JBBRBO010000064.1:0-20851 GCA_038205805.1 Desulfomonilales bacterium | reverse complement strand
AAGACTCTTTTTGGGAAGGTAGGTTTTTTCGACGTCAATCTGAGAATGTTTAATATGCCGAAAGCGGCCTTTTCTCCTTGAGAAAAGCCGGTTTCGGCCATTTAAGAGTTCTTGGAGAGGGGTTCGGGGAGAAGCCTTCTTACAAGAAGGTTCTCCCCGATATTACTTCTTTGGCTGCGCATTGGTATAATACCGATGCGCTATCGAATAAAACGGCTTGGGCAATCTTCTCTCAGGAGGGACTATCTTCTATTCCTCCTCAGAATACTCCGGTGGAATTCGAGGCGGCTCTGCGCCCTTTGAAGGAATGCGATTGTTCGACAGCGGCTTTGGCGTAAGCGAACACGACCGGCGGCCAAGTGTATCTCGTTCTGAAGGACAGGCGTCTCAGTGAAAGAACATCACGAACTGCGCAGCAGACAGGAAAAGGCGCCGGTGACGCTTACGTGAATCTGTAAGAATCACCGAAAACTGCGGCCGAAGACCATTGGTGACCGGCCCATTAGCAACTACATCAGGATTACTTGGCGTTTTGCATCTTTCCAAGATCTTCGGATAAGTGTTTGTGGGCTTCGACTACCTGCTCATGACCCTTAGAGATCATTTCCTCGCCTTTAGGCTGCGCGCTCTTGTCTTTCATCATCGCCATGCCTTCGCGCATCTTTTGCGAACCGGCCATCATAGCCTTGCAGTGCTGCATCATCATGCCTTTCATGCCGGCCATCTTTTCCTTCATGTCGGGTTTCAAATCCGGTTTGGCGGCTGCGGCGTCCGTCGGAGCAGAGGTGTTGCTTAACATCTGCTCACCTTCCTTCATCGTCTTTTCCGCCTCGGTCATCATTTGCTGCGCTTTAGCTTGGTCCTTATCGGACTTCATCATTTGAGAAGCTTCACGCATCATCTTTGAGCCCTGCATGATTTTTCTGGACGCGTCCATCACCTTTGCCGCTTCCGGCACTGCGACTGCATTCGCAGCTACGGCGGCCGTAGTGGAAGTCGCTTGAGCGGGCGCGGCAGGCGAAGGTTTTACCGGTGCGGCGGGAGTAGGCGTAGTTCCGGAGGGGGTTCCCACTACAGGTTTATCCGGCGCAGCGGCTGTGGCCGGGGTTTCGGCGTAGGCTGCGCCGAATGCGAATGTGATGAGTGCGAGGGAAAGGAAGATTTTAAAAGAATTGAAAAAAAGTCGAAAGGTCATGTATCTCCTCCTGATGGTATTATGGTCTAAGACATACCCATCCATAAGTTGTTCCCGATAAATTGAACTAAATTAAAAAGCTATCTACTATCGGTAGACTATACATTATAAATGCCATCCTCTCCGGGAGTTTCTTCAACGCCATACGGCGTGTGTGTTCTCCGTATTCAGACTACAACGGTAACGGTTCCCCAAGCGTAGTAAAAGGCTCCAGGCCGCGTACAACCTGTGACGCGCCGCCCACCGCGCCGGCTTTTTTTTACCTGCCGTGAGTGGCGAAGAGCTTACAACTCACATGCTGCGGCGAGGCAACCCATCACAACCGGCGCTCGTGCTCCGGACAAGCTCCTGCTCTTTTCACTCGATTCGACAAAAGTCTTCAATTTTGTGCACAAAATTGTCCGTTATTGACACCATTTTGTCGTAAGCACGGCGGAACGGATCTTTCTTCGCTCGCGTCCTAAACAAATTACTCACGTTATCCTGATACTTTACCGCTTTGTTTCTCGGCTCCCACACTTTGGCGTACGGGTTGCTCTATACGAGGCAAGATCAAAAAGGGATGTGATCCGAACATGAGAAAAATAGCGATTTACGGAAAAGGCGGCATCGGCAAATCCACCACAACCCAAAACACGGTTGCCGGTTTGGCGGAAATGGGAAGAAAAGTCATGGTGGTTGGTTGTGACCCCAAAGCGGACTCGACTCGACTTCTCCTTGGCGGTCTGTCCCAAAAAACCGTGCTCGATACTCTGCGCACCGAAGGCGAGGATGTAGAACTGGAAGACATCCGCAAGACCGGTTTTCAAGATGTTATCTGTGTGGAATCCGGTGGTCCCGAACCTGGTGTCGGTTGCGCAGGTCGTGGAATCATCACCTCGATCAACCTGCTGGAACAACTCGGCGCATACGCTGAAAAGCTCGACTACGCCTTTTATGACGTTTTGGGCGACGTCGTGTGCGGTGGATTCGCCATGCCGATCCGTGAAGGAAAGGCCAAAGAGATCTATATCGTTGTTTCCGGTGAAATGATGGCCATGTACGCCGCCAACAACATCTGCAAAGGTATCGTGAAGTTCGCGGAAGCTGGAGGCGTCCGGCTCGGCGGCCTCATCTGCAACAGCAGAAATGTGGATTTCGAGGCGGACATGATCCAAGCCTTTGCGGCGCAACTGGGCACCCAGATGATCCATTTCGTCCCCAGGGACAACATGGTGCAAAGGGCGGAAATCAACCGCAAAACCGTAATAGAGTTCGAGCCCACACACAACCAAGCGAATGAATATCGCACTCTGGCAAAAAAGATCGAAGAAAACCCGTTGCACGTTATCCCCACTCCTATGGAGACGGATGACCTCGAAAAACTCCTCATCAAACACGGCTTGGCCGGCTGATCGGCCCCGATTCTACGACCGCATTTGAGCATGCGAGGTGAACGATATGTTGATGATTAGATCCATCGTAAGGCCCACAAAAGTTGACAACGTCCTCGCGGCGTTGATGGAAGCCGGTTTTCCGGCGGTCACAAAGATTTCAGTGGTCGGTCGCGGTAAACAACGCGGCATTAAGATCGGGGAAGTCACGTATGACGAGATCCCCAAGGAACTCCTTATCACGGTTATCCCGGACGGCGACAAGGACTTCGTTATTAAAACGGTCATTCAGGCGGCCCGCACAGGCGATAAGGGCGCATTCGGCGACGGTAAAATCTTCATAAGCCCCGTAGAGGAAGTCTACACCATCAGTTCGGGCATAAAAGAGACGAGTTCCGGGGTCACCGAAGAGGTGAAGATATGAGAGAAATCATGGCCGTCATTCGCATGAATATGATGAACAAAACGAAGCAGGCCCTCACCGATGCGGGAATTTCTTCCATGACGGCGAAGGAAGTTCTCGGTAGAGGCAAAGGCCTGGTGGATACGTCGTTGCTTCAAGGCGCCGAAAAGGGTTACGAGGAGGCGATCGCACAGCTCGGTCAGAATCAACGTCTCATCCCAAAGCGCCTGTTGCTTATCGTTACACCGGAAAAGCTTGTCGCTAAGACCGTAAGCACAATCATGCGGGTTAACCAAACCGGCAAATCCGGCGACGGAAAGATATTCGTCATGCCCGTGGGCGGATCCTTTTGCGTCCGAACCGGTGAATGCGGCGACGCCAGCTTGGATGATGCGTAGGGCCGTTACGCCGCTCTCTTTAACCATACGGAGCACACTATGAAAATACTCGATGAAAAAACCACGGCGCCGGAAGAGCCGACCCTCGATCCTATCGAGGTCAGGCAGGAGCTGCTGAGAAAGTATCCGACGAAAACGGCCCGTAAGCGAGCGAAACAAATCGTCGTCAACGAGATTCCGGAAGGCGGCGCATTACCCGAAATCGGGGCGAATACCCGCACAATACCCGGTATCATCACACAGCGGGGTTGCACATACGCAGGTTGCAAAGGCGTTATCATGGGACCCACCCGTGACATCGTGAACATCACGCACGGTCCCATCGGCTGCGGGTACTATAGTTGGCTTACTCGACGGAACCAGACGCGGCCGGCTACATTGGACGACGAAAACTTCATGACCTACTGCTTTTCCACGGATATGCAGGAACAAGACATCGTATTCGGGGGTGAAAAGAAGCTGAGAGCCGCCATTCAGGAGGCCTACGACCTGTTTAAGCCTAAGGCCATCAGCATTTTCGCCACATGCCCCGTAGGGCTCATCGGTGACGACGTCCATGCCGTGGCCAGAGAAATGAAGGAGAAACTCGGCATCAACGTCTTCGGTTTCAGTTGCGAAGGCTACAAAGGCGTGAGCCAATCGGCCGGTCACCACATCGCCAATAACGGAATATTCTCCCATGTGGTGGGGCTCAACGACGAAGTAAAAGAAGGCAAATTCAAGATCAATTTGCTCGGCGAATACAACATCGGCGGCGACGCGTTTGAACTGGACCGCATTCTTGATGAATGCGGAATTTCCGTAGTTTCCACGTTCAGCGGTAACAGCACCTATGACGCGTTTGCGAACTCTCATACTGCTGATCTCAACACCATCATGTGCCATCGTTCCATCAACTACGTAGCTGAAATGATGGAGACCAAGTTCGGGATACCATGGATCAAGATCAACTTTATCGGCGGCGAGGCCACTGCAAAATCGCTTCGAAAGATCGCCGCATATTTCGAGGACGCCGAACTGACGGCTCGAGTGGAAGAGGTTATCGCCAAGGAAATGCCTGAAGTCGAAAAAGTGCGTGAGGAAGTTCGCGCACGATGCGAAGGCAAGACCGCCATGTTGTTTGTCGGAGGCTCCCGAGCGCATCATTACCAGGAACTCTTTCGTGAGATCGGCATGAAGACCATCTCCGCAGGATATGAATTCGCCCATCGGGACGACTACGAGGGTCGCAACGTGCTTCCCGGACTCAAGGTGGACGCGGATAGCCGCAATATCGAAGAGTTGGAGATTCATCCTGACCCCAATAGGTTCCGTCCGCGAAAGTCGGACGAAGAGATGGCGGCGCTTAAGGAAAAGGGCTACCGCTTTAAGGATTACGACGGGATGATGCCCGAAATGTCCCCGGAAACCCTGGTTATAGACGACATCAGCCAATACGAGTCGGAGCAGCTTATCGAGATGTACAAACCGGACATCTTCTGCGCAGGAATCAAAGAGAAGTTCGTCGTGCAGAAGAGAGGCATCCCCATGAAACAGCTCCATAGTTATGATTCCGGGGGTCCCTATGCCGGCTTCAGAGGAGCGATCAATTTCTATCGAGAGATAGATCGCCTGGTCAACAGCAAAGTTTGGGGTGAACTCAAGCCCCCGTGGATGGAAAATCCCGAGCTGGCGGCGACATACGCCTGGGACTGAACAATCGAGGAAGGAACGGACCATGTTGCTTCGACATACCCCTAAAGAAATCAATAAACGGACGGCCCTGACGATTAATCCGGCAAAGACTTGCCAACCCATCGGCGCAATGTACGCCGCTCTGGGTATTCACGGATGTCTACCGCATAGTCACGGCTCGCAGGGCTGTTGCGCATATCACCGCAGCGCCCTAACACGACATTACAAAGAACCCGTTATGGCGGCCACCAGCTCGTTTACCGAAGGCTCATCCGTGTTCGGTGGACAAGCTAACCTATTGCAGGCCATAGACAACATTTTCACCGTGTACGAACCCGACATCATTGCAGTCCATACCACCTGCCTGTCGGAAACCATAGGTGACGATATTCCGCAGATCGCCCGAAAGGCCCAGGCGGACGGCAAGATACCTGAAGGCAAGTACGTCATTCATGTCAACACACCCAGCTACGTGGGCAGCCACGTGACCGGGTTCGCCAATATGACGAAGGCTATGGTGGATTACTTCGCGGAATCCAACGGCGGTAAACTCAAACAGATCAACCTTATACCCGGGTACGTGGAACCCTCGGATATGGAAGAGATCAAGCGCATCGCCGACGTCATGGGGCTCCGATCCGTCATGTTTCCCGATACTTCCGGGATCCTCAACGGTCCGCAGACCGGTAAGTACGAGATGTTCCCCAAGGGCGGCGTGACCGTGGACGCCCTCAGGAGCGTCGGCGATTCTATGGCTACCATCGGCTTGGGCGGATTGGCTTCGGGGCCTGCCGTACGAGCCCTCGATACGAAATGCGGCGTACGCTGCGAAGTCCTCGACCTCCCCATAGGCTTCAAAGCCACGGATCGCTTTGTGGACACAATGCGAAAGATGATGGGGGTTAACGTCCCCGACGCTATAACCACGGATCGCGGAAAGCTCATGGACATCATCACCGACATGCACCAGTACTTTTACGGCAAGAAGGTCGCCCTTACAGGTGATCCGGATCAGCTGATCGCGCTCACGGAGTTCCTGGTGTCCATCGACATGCAGCCCGTTCACATCGTGACCGGAACCAGCTCCAAGGGCTTTGTGGACAGAATCCGGGAGATCACGGCGTCCGTCCCCGTCCCCGTGAATGTGGACGCTCCGGGAGATATGTTTCTCCTTCACCAGAGGATCAAGAATGAGCCGGTGGATTTGCTCATAGGCAATACCTACATGAAGTACATCGCCCGAGATGAAGACATTCCCCTGGTGCGGTTCGGCTTCCCCATAGTGGATCGCATAGGTCACAGCTACTTCCCCTCTGTGGGCTACCGTGGAGGTATGCGCCTTCTCGAGAAAATCCTGGACGCCATCCTGGACCGCCAGGACAGGGACGCCCCGGAAGAGAGCTTCGAGCTGGTCATGTAATAAAGGAGGAACACCGTATGCAAAAACCCGACCACCATATACTCGTCTGCGCAAGCTTTCGTGGGACTGAAGCCAAGGGAAAATGTATCAAGAAAGAATCCCTGCAACTGATTCCCTTTATCCAGGAAGAACTTGCGGATCGAGACATGAACGCCATCGTGTCCACAACGGGCTGCCTGAACCTGTGTGAGCAAGGTCCGGTCATGGTGATTTACCCCGAAGCCTACTGGTACGGCGGAATCACCGGCACGGATGCGATCAGCGAAATACTCGACGCCCTCGAAGAAGGCAAACCGGCGGAGCAGTATCTCCTGACGTAACACTTGGTTTGCGATTAAAGAAGTAGGAATCGGGGAGAACCTTCTTGTGAGAAGTGTCTCCCCGAACCCCTCTCCAAGATCTTTTACAATGGCCGAAACCATTGTTTCTTAAAAAGAAGCGCCCATTTCGGCGATTATCAAAAGTTTTTTAGAAAGGGATTGGCAAAACCTCCTTACAAAGACGACCTGCACCAATCTTAGCTCTTTGAAAGCGAGCCGGCATAACGCCCATTTGTAGCCATAAAGGCGAGTAGCGGGGAGAATATCCCGTAAGAAGGTCCTCCCCGAACTGATTCAACCGAATTTGAATACTTGCCGTAGCCCGCATGATTCACCGCACATGCGAGTTCCGGCGAGTGTTGAAACCACTCGGAATAAGCGGTCACGTCCCTGTTGAAAAGGACGGCCGCCGACTCACTCGGTTAAAAGCAAATCCGTTCACCGGACCCAGAGCCTTCTCAAGCCCGGTCAACCAATACTCAGCGCAACCGTGTAGAACCATCCCGGCCCAAAGGGTGAATTTCGCCCTCTCACCGGAAGCGGGAAAACTCACGGTCTGCCGGTTACTACGGTAAAGACAATGAGCGACTTCATACTCTCCGAACGAGCGAATCAGGTTCACCGCAAAGGCGAACAACCCTTTGCCATGGACTGTGACAAAGACAGCCTTGCCGGAGCGGTCAGCCAACGAGCCTGCGTGTTCTGTGGTTCACGGGTGGTGCTCTATCCCATAGCCGACGCCTTACACTTGGTTCATGGACCTATCGGGTGCGCGGCCTACACCTGGGACATTCGCGGCGCCTTGTCTTCAGGCCCCGAATTGCACAGGCTAAGCTTTTCCACGGACCTGCAAGAGACGGACATCATCTTCGGCGGCGAGAAAAAGCTCTATGCCGCGCTCACTGAACTTATAGAGCGCCACCATCCCCAGGCGGCCTTTGTCTACTCCACCTGCATCGTCGGTCTCATCGGCGATGACTTGGCCGCCGTATGCAAGAGAGTGGCCGCTGAAAAGGGCATTCCCGTTATCCCAGTCGAATCCGAGGGATTCAAGGGAAACAAACGGGCCGGGTATAACGCCGCATGTAGAGCGCTCTTTCAGCTCGTGGGGACCGGCGACATCTCCGACATTCCTCCCGTGAGCGTGAACATCCTCGGCGATTTCAACCTCGCCGGAGAAATCTGGATCATCCGGGAATATTTCGAGCGCATGGGCGTTCACGTTGTGGCCAATATCACCGGAGACGGCCGGGTAGGGGATCTCCGCCGAGCCCACGGAGCCGCTCTCAACCTGGTGCAATGCGCGGGCTCCACCATCGACCTCGCAAAGATGATGGAACAGACCTACGGCGTGCCCTTTATCCGAGTGTCGTACTTCGGTGTCGAGGACATGGCGGATTCGCTCTACGACACGGCCCGCTTCTTCGCAGACAAGGACCCGCACATCATGGATCGCACAGCGGCTCTGGTGCGCGAAGAGGTGAATCTTCTCCTCCCTGAGCTGGAGAAATACCGACAGGCCCTCACCGGCAAGAAAGCCGCTATTTACGTGGGCGGCGCGTTCAAGGCGTTTTCTCTCGTGAAGGCGTTCAGGCTCATCGGAATGAACGTCGTCTTGGTCGGTTCGCAAACCGGCACGGAAGAAGACTACCGCGAACTCAACGAGATCACCGACGACGGCACGATCATCGTGGACGACTCCAATCCCCTGGAATTGTCGGCCTTCCTCCAGGAGAAGGACGTTGACATCTTTGTCGGCGGAGTCAAGGAGCGACCCATTGCCTACAAGCTCGGCGTGGGGTTTTGCGATCATAACCACGAGCGCAAAGAAAGTCTCGAGGGCTTCGTTGGGATGCTCAACTTCGCTAGGGAAGTCTATTCCACGGTTATGAGCCCGGTGTGGCGCTTTACTCCACGTAATACCAATTCGTTATCAAAGAAATACTATTGGGGAGAACCTTCTTGAAAGATGTTTCTCCCCAAACCCCTCTCCAAGAACTTTCGCAATTGCCGGAATCGGCTTTTCTCAAGGAGAAAATTCCGCTTCCGGCGATTATCACAAATTTCTAGAAAGAGATTGGACAAAACTGCTTTTCAAAAAAGCTCGACCGATCTTACTTTTTTTGAAAGCACATCGGTATAAGACAAGGGTCACAGCGTCATCGGAGGCATTCCAGCGGGCGCGGGCCGCTGTTCGATAAACGCTTCGGTGACCATTTCACGTTCGAGGTGAACCATGAAACAAGCCAAGACAAAATCGGAACCGTATGTGTCCACAACCAACGCCTGCAAGATGTGCAATCCACTCGGCGCATGTCTGGCCTTCCGAGGCGTGGAGGGAGCTGTTCCGTTTCTGCATGGTTCCCAGGGCTGCGCCACATATATGCGACGCTACATCATCAGCCACTACCGGGAACCAATGGACATAGCCTCCTCGTCGCTCGGAGAGAAACATGCGGTGTACGGCGGCGGCGCAAACCTGAAACTCGGGCTCAAAAACGTCATGGACAAGTATGAGGCCGATGTGATCGGCATAGCCACCACGTGCCTCACGGAAACCATCGGCGACAACGTGCCCCTCATCGTGAATGAATTCCGCGCGGGTTTCGAGGAATTCATTACCGAACACGGGTCTCCCGCATTAGTGAATGTTTCGACGCCGAGCTTCGCAGGCACGCACGTCGAAGGTTTTCATGCGGCGGTGCGGGCCATTGTCGAGCAACTGGCCGCTCAATCGGCGCCGAGTGAGAAGGTGGCTCTGCTTCCGGGATTTGTTTCCCCAGCGGATATACGTTATCTCCGTGAAGTCCTCGAGGATTTCGCGATGGACGGGACTATCTTACCCGACATCTCGCTGAGCCTGGATGCGCCGATCCTCTCGGAATACGAAAAGCTGCCCTCGGGAGGAACCCCGGTTGCGGACATCATCGGTCTGGGAGACGCGAAGGGAGCTATCGAATTCGGCGGCACGCTGCCCAAATCGTTCAGCGCAGGCGCTCTCCTGAACGACAAGTTCGATACGCCTTTGTACTCCGTGGGAACTCCCATCGGTTTGCGAGAGACCGACGAGTTCTTCCAAGCGCTCGAGACAATCTCCGGCGTTGAGACGCCCCTGAAGCACGCCCTAGAACGGGGCAGGCTCATAGATTCGTATGTGGACGGCCACAAGTACATCTTCGAGAAACGAGCCCTGGTCTACGGCGACCCTGATCTCGTGGTGGGCCTCAACGCATTCTTGGCGGAAATCGGCGTCCGACCGATTATGGTGGCTACGGGCGTGCGAGCCGCCGGGTTCGAGCCCGCCATACGGAGAGTCCTGGAGGGCGTAGCGCCTGAGATCCCGGAGATCCGCACAGGTGTGGATTTCTACACCATCGCGGAAGAAGCCGAAGCTCTCAAGCCGGACCTCGTTATCGGGAACAGCAAGGGCTACCGTATGGCTCGTCAATGGAAGATCCCGCTGATTCGGGTGGGCTTCCCTATTCATGACCGCTTCGGCGGCCACAGGACACTTCATCTGGGATACCGCGGCGCTCAAGGCCTCCTGGACCGAATCGTCAACACGGTAATCGAACTGAAACAGGAAAATTCCACCACAGGGTATTCATATATTTAGCCGTATGTTGGGAGTTCATACCTCCCGTTCTTCGGAAAGGAGCCTAACCATGAGCCGCGATAGAAATAACCACCCGTGTTTCAATGTTCACGCCAAAGGGAAATGCGGCCGAGCGCACCTACCTGTCGCTCCGGCGTGTAATATCAAATGCAATTACTGCAATCGTAAGTATGACTGCGTAAACGAGAGCAGACCGGGCGTGACGTCTTCGGTTCTGTCCCCCCAGGGCGCGGTTGATTACCTCCAGGACGTCCTGGAGCGCTGCCCCGAGATTACCGTGGCGGGTATAGCCGGACCCGGCGACGCCTTTGCGGACCCGGAGCGCACAATGGAAACGTTGCGGCTCGTAAGGAAAAACTTCCCGGATTTGCTCCTGTGCTTGGCGACCAATGGTCTCAACATAGGGCCGTACATCCCCGAGCTGGCGGAAATAGGCGTCAGCCATGTCACCGTGACCTTAAACGCCGTAGATCCCCAAGTCGGGAAAAACATCTATGCCTGGATACGAGACGGCAAGCTCATCTACCGCGGCGAAAAGGCGGCTGAATTAATGATCGAGCGTGGTCTTGCAGCCATAGCGGCGCTCAAGGCCCACGACATTGTGGTCAAGGTCAACACCATCGTAGTGCCCGGAGTCAACGATCATCACGTGCGATCCGTCGCCGAAAAGATCTCGGAACTGGGAGCGGACATCCATAACTGTATGCCCATGTTCCCCAATGCCGGCACGCCCTTCGAGAACATCCCTGAACCGGATGCCGCTCTCATGAAGAAGGTGCGGGCCGAGGCCGAGGAACTACTCCCGCAAATGAAACACTGCACCCGCTGCCGAGCCGACGCAGTGGGGCTCCTTGATAAAGATCGCACGTCCCAGTTTCGGGCGCAGTTGTCCGCATGTAGCGGCTCCGTGCCCTCGAATACTCCGTCCAAACCATATGTGGCCGTAGCCACAATGGAGGGCATGTTGGTGAATCGTCACCTGGGCGAGGCGGAACAGCTACAGATTTGGACGAAGTCCGGGGATACATTCAAGTTTGTCGAAACCCGTCCGGCCCCTAAACCGGGTGGCGGCACGGACAGATGGCTCCGTCTGGCGGAGATCCTCAGCGACTGCCGAGCGGTCCTGGTGGCCGGCATAGGCGAAACCCCGCGCAAAACTCTACTGGACAAGCGTATTACGCCCGTGGAAATGAGCGGCCTTATACAGCAAGGACTCGATGCCGTCTACAAAGGCGCCGCAACCACCGTATGGAAGGCGCGCAGCATGGGCGGCCGCAAAGACAAAGCATGTTGCGGCACGGGCAACGGCTGCGGGTGACCCGGATTCACCGGCAAAGAATTAATATTGGGGAGAACCTTTTTGAAAAAAGGATTCTCCCCAAACCCCTTTCCAAAAACTTTTAAAATTGCCCAGCTTCCATTTCTCAAAGAGAAACGGGAGCTGGGCGAATAATAAATGTGCTTAGAAGGCCGTTAGAAAAGCCTACTTTACAAAAAAGATTTTACCAATATTACTCATTTGCCCTATAAAAAGTAGTAGATACTCATTGGAACAACGTAAGCTTCAACGATCGGATTGCTCTCTCTCCCGTTTGAAAGAGAGACGGCAGTTACCGTTCACCGGATGCAGAGCCGAGTTACACCCGATAAACCACTACCAAAGCCATTCTGGGGGAGAATCCGCCGGCCGGGGGGTTCTCCCTTACTTTTTACCCAAAGGCGAATCAACGTACGCTGAAGGCTTAAGGCGTCCTAAACAACCGCGTTCCTCATGAGAGGCGCGGGTATCTATTTTGTACACGGCGGCTGAGTTCGTGGCCCGACGCAGGGGTTGTGGGTGAACGAAGCGTCGCTTACTTGACGCCGGAGTCTTCTCCCTCCTTCAGCAAGTTTTTTTCCGATGACGCTTCCTTGGCCACTTTCTTGCTCAGTTGCGTGTCGATCTGCACGTCGCTGTGTTTGGTGGCAACTTCAGGTCTGGCGACCTCTATCTTTTTATCTTGAGCTTCCTCGAACGACTTCACCTGCACGACGCTTGCAGGAAGAGGCATGTTGATGTTCGCGTTGTCGAATGTCTCTTTAATGGTGCGAGTGGCTTCACTCCTCACCTTGAGGTAGTCGGCCGAGCTTTGATCCACCCAGGCGAAGAACTTCACGATGACGCTGAAGTCGCCGAGCTTGACTACGCTCATGAGCGGCCCAGGGTTATCGGCCACTCCCGCCATATCCTGCAGGGCTTTAAGCCCGATCTCCCGCACGCGAGGCAGCTTCTCAGCGAATCCTACACCGACTTCGATAGTAAATTGCCGAAGACGGTTCCTGGTGAAATTGGTGAGCACGCTCTTGAACACGGTGGCATTTGGGATAATCACCTGATTCCACTCGTAGGTCATGAGGATAAGCTCCCGTGACGTCATGCGTACAACCTTGCCTTCGAAGCCCGCCACGGATACGTAGTCGTTGATCGCGAAAGGTCTTCTCAGGCTCATGAGGATACCGGCAAGATAGTTCTCCATGATGTCGCGGAACGCAAAACCCAAAGCCAAACCTCCCAAACCTGCGATTCCGACGACGGCTCCCACCAAAGAGGTTATGTCGATGATGTCGAGGGCCAGGAGAAGCCCCGAGAAAATAAAGATCGTTGTGACCGCTCGTGCGAGCAGATTGCGGGCGAGGCGGTTCTCGCCGAACCATGAAAATCTCATGATGACGGCGCCGGCGAGTTTACCCACGAACAGAAACAGGAGAAACACCGGTATAGCTATAGCAAATAACGGCAACTTGTTTATAAACGTCGCTACGTACTTGCGGAGGCGAGCCATTACCGGGACGATACGATTCTCGATGTCCGCCTCATCCGTGATCTTGTTGTTGACATAGAGCACTCCCTCGAAGCGGCTGATCAAGTTTTCCACTTTCTTCTCGGTCTCCGACCTGGTGACCACGCCTTGAAGTGTTACCACTCCGTCTTGGACGCTTACTTTCACTTTCTTGAAATCATCTATGTTTTCAAGAACTCTTTTCAGCTTGTTTTGCAACTCGCCGTCGGAAACCGATTTAACGGAGAGCACGCGGTCCTTGGCCGGGGAGGTTTCCGGGGGCTTCGGGGCCGTCTGCGGTAGAATTTGCGCTTGAGCGGAAAGCTGCGTCGCCGGCAGCATCACCGCGCAACAGATCGCAAGAAAAAGAAAATTCCTGATTGAAATTATTAGAATCTTCTTAAAATCAGACGCACACTTACAAACAATCATACATTCCTCATTGAAACGGCAGGTGAAGACGTTTCCGCCCTGGGGAGGGTTTTATACACTTTAAATAGCGCGCAAAGGCTTATGCTACTTCGTCCTACGATGAAGCGCAATTTTCCGGGGCTTGCCTTGCCGCAGGAGTAGACCTTCGCGGAATGACATATGTCGCTTCGCACGGTGTAAGCGCCGGCGGTGTTGCCTATCAGCCCCAGAGGTCAGACACCGTACCATATAAAAAGTCGCGCATGAACAGACCTGATACCAATGTGCTGTCGAACGAGGAATATAGGTGAAGGACATTTTTGTAAGAGCAGGTTTCCCTAACTACTATGAAAGAATGTTTAAATGCGCTTGCGACTATTTTTAAAGTTCTTGGAGATAAGTTCGGGACTCACCTTTCTTTCAAGAAGGTTCTCTCCAATAGCACTTCTTTTATTGCGCATTCGTATCAGCCCGCGTTCAGGGAATGAATCTCCAGCCGACGGCGGAGCGCGCTTGCTTGTGGAGAGGATTCCCGGCGCTCCGAGGAAGGGCGTTTCGCAGTGGAACGCCCATTGCGTTGCTCTCGAGGGTCTACCACGCTCATACGTGACCCTCCGTGGCCGTCAGGCGCTCTCATCAGGATCGGCGTGTCCGCATCGCAGCGCCGGCAACCAACCGTGAGGCCGTTATTTCTCAGAGTGGGCGACGAGAGAGATGGCCGCGAGTTGAAGCGGACAAACTCATCCACATCCCGCGCCACGGGAGAAAGAAGGACGCCGCTTCTTCGAGAGTCTCGGTGTATGTCACGTATGAGGGCGCTCCGACAGTATGTAGTCCCGGCGCCATTGGAGATATTCAATGTCGTGCCCACAGTTGACCTGTGGAGTTCGGCGCCGCCGGACTTGAAGTGGTTACGTTCAGCTAAGGCTTTCAATGGAACTCCTTTTCTTGTGTTGTGGCAAGCGCCGTAAGAGCGCGAGCTGGGCTACGTTTTGTCACGAATGGCCCACGCAAAACGCGTACACGCGGCGCATATTTGTCGACAGTTTGACAAAAGATGCGTTGTTGGTAAAACTGAATAGGGTAAATAGTGTTGTTGCACGGGTGAGAGAGGCGCCCGTTGCGTGGAATTCACTCCCGGAATTCAGCGTACAACGCTGTGGGGGGATCATCTAATTACCAGTATAGAAAACATATGTTCTCTTGTCAAGCGATTTCGCTAAAAGCCCCTCAAACCTAAATATAGCTTGCCCTCATCGTGCTCTCACCGAGTCATGTGCGCTCCAAAAGGGAGCGCTTTCGGCCCGCAAGCGGCGCCGTCCAGGGCAATTCAGCGCTTCATACCAAAGTGCTTTCCAACGAGTAACATTAGTGAAGACTCTTTTTGGGAAGGTAGGTTTTTTCGACGTCTATCTGAGAATGTTTAATATGCCGAAAGCGGCCTTTTATCCTTGAGAAAAGCCGGTTTCGGACATTTAAAAGTTTTTGGAGAGGGGTTCGGGGAGAAGCCTTCTTTCAAGAAGGTTCTTCCCGATATTACTTCTTTGGCTGCGCATAGGTATCAGGCGTCCCGGTACACGCAGGAGCGCGTACACTCCGTCACAGCCGAGCGGTATCGCTCAGTCGGCTACTTCCCCGAGGAAGGTGTGCTTGAGCGCATCGGTGATTCTCACGAAGAGGAGCATTCCGGCTTCTGTTTCGAGTGTCGGAGCGAAGTTCACGATCTTATTGGAGCGGGTGCGTCCAAACGCCTGTCGTGTGTGAGATCGAAAGCCTTCCACAAGGACTTCTTCCTTCTTGCCGATCATGCCGCGTGCGTAGTCTTGGGTGATAGCGTCCTGAAGCGTATGTACCGCCAGTAGGCGCTCCTTGCGCACGCGCTCCGGGATTTGATCGGTGTAGTTGCGCGCCTCGGTCTGAGGTCGGCGAGAGTATTTGAACGAGAATATCTGGTCGTACCTCACTTCCGCCAAGAGTGACAAGGTTTCTTGAAAATCCTCTTCGGTTTCACCGGGGAATCCCACGATAATGTCCGTGGTGAGCGCAACATGGGGGATCTTGCTGCGCAGATCGTGGATCTTTCCCAGGTAGTCTTCTCGTGTGTATCCGCGATTCATCGCGGCGAGAATACGAGTGGACCCGCTCTGCACGGGCAGGTGGACATGTTCGCATACCTTGGCCAGTCGGCTGACCGCGTCGGCGGTGTCCGGGCCGAAGTCCCGAGGATGGGATGTGGTGAAGCGAATGCGACTGAGTCCCCGAACCGCATCCAAGCGGGTCAGCAAATCCACAAAGGAGTCGTCGCCGGCGAGATCCTTCCCGTAGGAGTTCACGTTCTGCCCCAACAAGGTAACTTCACGCACTCCGGATGAGACGAGCGCCTGCGCTTCGGCGATGATTTCCTCTGTAGGGCGGCTCTGTTCAGGGCCACGGGTGTGCGGCACCACGCAATATGAGCAAAAATTCGAGCAGCCTTGCATGATGCTGACAAAGGAGCATATTCGTCCCTGATCGGTACGGGCGGGGATGTGAAGAGATTGCACGTCGTGAATGAGTTCCACGTGGATGCTGCGGCGGCGCTCTTCGAGGATTTCCTTCACTACCTGTGGGAGTCTCGCTATCTGATGCGTGCCGAGCACGGCGTCCACCTCCGGCGATCTCTTTAGGAGCCGCGTCTTCTCCTGCTGAGCCACGCATCCGGCGACCACCGTCACGAGTTCGGGCTTCGCGACCTTCAGCGCCTTGAATCTGCCGATGGCGCTGTGAACTTTGTGCTCCGCCTTTTCTCGTATGGAACAGGTGTTAAGGACGATAATGTCCGCTTCCGCCTCGTCGCCCTGAACGAAACCCGCGGATTCCAGGAGGCCGGCCATCTTGTCCGAGTCCTGGTCGTTCATTTGGCAGCCGTATGTCTCGATGTAGTAATGCCTCGTCACGGTTCACCGTAGGTGTGAAATTTTTAACCGGGGGAAGATTCTTCCCGCGTGGAGGCGCGCGATGTGCGTTGGCCTAATGTGGATGGGGTGTTAAGCGCTTCCCATACGTTATCCCGGCGCGGCGACTGAGAAAATTTTTAGCATGCCTTGGGGTTCTTCACAAGGTTGCGATCTTTCACAAGCGCTTAGTACGCGCTGCGACGACAAGCTCAAGCGACGGCTTGGTTCACGTAGGTCATTGTTCGATAAGTAAGTGTGGGGGCGATTCGGCGATGTGGGTATGGGATGATGATTACGGCTCATAGTACAAAAAAATAGCCCGCCTATGGTGGAGGAGGGCTGAGGGTATGGTTAAAGGAGTCGTTGTTTACGCCTTTAATATAGCAAGCTCCGTGCCACATCCGTTTCGAATCGAAAAAGAACGACAGTATGTGCGGAAAATGCGGGCCAGTGAGCCGTCGAAAGGGCTACAGCGAGCCCAGGAGCTTATCCACGTCCTTCACCAGGGTCCTTACCGCCTCGACGGATTTCTCGAATGCTTCGTGTTCTTCAGCATTCAAATCCATGTCGATGACCTTTTCGACGCCGTTTGCGCCGAGTATTGCAGGCACGCCGACGAACACGTCTTTCTCGTTGTATTCACCGTTGAGGTAAGCGGCCACGGGCAGCAGGCGTTTCTTATCAAGGAGAATGGATTCGGCCATTTGCACCGCGGAGCTTGCAGGGGCATAGAAAGCGCTTCCGGTCTTCAGCAGGTTGACGATCTCGGCGCCGCCCTGACGGGTCCTCTTCACGATTTCCTCGAGGCGTTCAGGGGTGATGAAGTGGCTTATGGGCACGCCGCCGACTGAACAGTAGCGTGTTAAAGGCACCATGGTGTCGCCGTGACCGCCCAATACCAGCGCCTGAATATCTTCAACGGAGACCCCGACTTCGGCCGCCAGGAAGGAGCGGAACCGCGCGCTATCGAGCACGCCCGCCATGCCGACGATCTTTCTGGGGTCAAAGCCGGACTTCTTCCAGGCGGTGTAGACCATTGCGTCCAGGGGATTGGATACAATGATGAAGATGGCGTTCGGGGAGTGCTGGGCCGCCTTTTGCGCCACGTCCGCTACGATGCGAACGTTGGTCGCGAGGAGATCGTCACGGCTCATGCCGGGTTTTCTCGCTATGCCGGCCGTAACGATGACGATGTCGCTGTTTTGGGTGGCGCCGTAATCATTCGTGCCCGAGACGTGTGTGTCCACGCCCAGAACGGGAGTGGCCTCGAACATATCCAGGCCCTTGCCTTGCGGGATGCCTTCGAGTATGTCAACGATGACTATGTCGCCGAGCTGTTTCGCCGAAGCGTACGCCGCCACGGAAGCGCCTACATTGCCGGCGCCTACCACTGTAATCTTCTTTCTCGCCATAAAGAAACCTCCTATTTCTTCACTTGGAATGGTTCGCCCATCGTCTATTCCATGCCGATACACGGTCAAATAAGTAATATCGGGGAGAACCTTCTTGAAAGAAAGGATGGGTCCCAAACTCCTCTCCAAGAACTTTTAGAATAGCCGAAACCAGCTTTTCTCAAGGAGAAAATACCGCTTTCGGCGATTGTCACGAGTTTCTTAGGAAGAGGCTGGAGAAACCTACTTTTCAACAAAAGCTCGACCGACAGTACTTTTCTGGAAAGCACATGGGTATAAGTAGCGGGCGGGTTTCCGGTGACCGGTTACCGCCGGTCTTCGCCTAAAAGTTGTTGAACATGGATCGCGGAATCCGCGGAGCTATGTCCCGTATCATACGTGAAATGGCCATGCGACGATTCGTCAGCGTGTCCGTGATAGTATCCGTGACGTTGTAGTTGTTGGATGCGGACATTTCTTTCTTCCAGAGAGGGGTGTTATTGTCGTTGCGAGAGAGGACACAGTTCACGTTAAGGGTCCCGATGCGGGTGAGTTCCTTGCCGTCCGCTCGGAATGTGGAATCCGTCTCGGTATAGGAGGCTATGGTCGTCCTGAGAACCGCGTCACCACCGCTTCGCACGGGAGTGAGTCGATTATCGAGGGCAAATTCCGCTCGAATATCGTTGGTCAATTCCGTTTCGATCCCCGTGACCGTAGTATTGTTAACGGCGCTATCCAACAAAATGGTTTTTATCTCTTGCGGCAAAGGATTGTCGGCGGGACCACCGGCGAAGTGGAGACCGCATCCGGTAAGGCAGAGCGCGTGTAAGCACATGAGAGCAAGGCCGATCAAGGACGCCCCACGGCGCCTGGCTCGCCAACGAACGGAATATCTACTCCATGTAAGCGCCCATCCGGCCATCCCGCTCTTCATACGCTCCGCATACCTCTGAGCCGAGTTTTGCATTTCGAGGTAGGCGTACGGCAAGTAAGCAGCCTACTCCCTCCGTAATCCGCACGCAAGCATATTCTGTGCGACTGACACCGACGCCTAACCAAATAAGTAATATCGGGGAACCTTTACCCGACCACCAGGTTCACCAATTTCCCCGGGGCCACGATGAACTTCCGCAGTGTCTTGCCTTCCAGGTGCCTTTGGACGTTGGGTTCAGCCATAGCCGCGGTCTTGAGAGATTCGTCGTCCGCATCCACGGGCACGGTAATCTCGCCTCGCTTCTTGCCGTTGACCTGCACCACCATGACGATCTCATCCTCGCGAAGCAGCTCGGGGTCGTAAGTGGGCCACGGCAAGCGGACCATACCGGGTGAGCCGCTCATGGCTTCCCATAGTTCTTCGGCGATGTGGGGAGTGAACGGCGACATGAGCACGATCATGGTCTTGATCGCCTCACGGACGGCGAATGCGACATCGGGATTAGCGTCCGCTTCGTGTGCGGAGATGCGACCCAGCTCATTGCTCATTTCCATGATTGCGGCAATGGCCGTGTTGAAGTGAAAACGGTTGTTGATGTCCTCGGTGACCTTCTTGATGGTCTTGTGGGTTAGGCGTTGCACGGCCGTGGCCTTCTCGCCCAATTCGCCGACTTTTGCGGGCGTCTTGCGGCCCTTGTGGGCGGCCACGAGGTTCCATATCCGGTTCAGGAATCGAGCCGAGCCGTCCACGCCTTCGGATGTCCATTCCAGGTCTCTTTCCGGGGGCGCGGCGAACAGGCAGAAGAGGCGCACCGTGTCCGCGCCGTATTTCTCAATGAGTTCCTCGGGATCCACCACATTGCCCTTGGATTTCGACATCTTGGCGCCGTCTTTTATGACCATGCCCTGGGTGAGCAAGTTCAAGAAGGGCTCACTCTCCTTCTTGATCCCCAGATCCCGCAAGACCTTGGTGAAAAAGCGTGAATAGAGCAAGTGGAGTATCGCGTGCTCGATGCCGCCGATGTATTGGTCTACGGGCTGCCAGTACGCGTCGCCTTCGGGGTCTATAATGCCGCCTTCGTATCTGGGGCAGGCGTACCTATCGAAATACCACGAGGATTCCACGAAAGTGTCCATGGTGTCGGTTTCACGCCGCGCCTTGGCTCCGCAGGAGGGGCAATCCACATTCACCCACCAATCAAGCACGGGGAGTGGTGAGCGGCCGCTTTCCGGGAAATCGATGTCCACAGGGAGAACCACGGGAAGATCCTTGTCTGGGACGGGAACGGCGCCGCATTTGTCGCAGTGAATGATGGGGATAGGCGCGCCCCAGTAACGCTGGCGTGAAATGCCCCAGTCGCGTATGCGGTAGTTGATGGTGAGATTGCCCTTGCCGACGGATTCGAGCTTGGCGGCGATAGCGGCTTTGGCGGGGCCGTTGGCCGTGCCGTCGAACTCGTCGGAATGGACGAGAGTACCGTCGCCTTCGTAGGCCTCGGTCATGCTGACGGCTTCGAGTGTGGTGTCGGGGGGCTGGATGACGACGATCATGTCCAAGCTGTATTTTTTCGCAAACTCGAAGTCGCGCTGATCATGGGCTGGGACTGCCATAACTGCGCCGGTGCCGTAGTCAAAGAGCACAAAATTCGCCACATAAATGGGCATGAGGCGATCCGTGACCGGATTAATGCAATACGCGCCGGTGAACACGCCCGCTTTTTCGGCCTTATCACCCACACGGCTCTGCCAGTCCTGTCGAAGCGCGGCGCTGACGAACTCGGCGACTTCTTCTTCTTGATCCGTGTCTTTGCTTAAGCTGAGGCAGAGCGGATGCTCGGGCGCCAAGCTCATGAACGTGGCGCCGTAGAGCGTGTCCGGCCGGGTGGTGAAGACCTCGATGGGCTCGCCGCCGCGCTCCAGCTCGAAGAGGATGCGAGCGCCCTCGCTGCGACCGATCCAATT
>JBBRBO010000063.1:0-21030 GCA_038205805.1 Desulfomonilales bacterium | reverse complement strand
ATCGAATGGCAAGGCGAAGGGGTGGACGAAAAGGGAATCGACACGGATACCGGCCGCGCCCTTATCGAAGTTGACCCGCGCTACTTTAGGCCCACGGAAGTCGAAACCCTCTTGGGAGACGGCACAAAGGCCAAGGAAGTGTTAGGTTGGACCCCCAAGGTCACCTTTAAGGAACTTGTGAAACGTATGGTCGTCTGGGATTTGAGAGAAGCCGAAAAAGCGCTTTTGTGCACGAGAGCGGGCTTCTAGTGGCGCCGATCAACGGACATTCCAGGGTTTATGTCGCAGGTCACACGGGAATGGTGGGTTCGGCCATATCCCGCGCCTTGGTTCATCATGGATACAACGTGGTCGAGCCCGACAAACGAGTTGATTTGCGGAACCAGAAGGCCGTTACGGACCTTATGAAGACCCTTGAGCCGGATTGGGTCTTTCTCGCTGCGGCCAAGGTCGGCGGTATCTACGCAAACTCCACGTTTCCGGCTGAGTTCATCTACGACAACTTGATGATACAGACCAATGTCATCCATGCGGCGTATATTCATGCGGTGACGCGACTGCTGTTTTTGGGCAGCTCGTGTATCTATCCCAAGGGATCTCCCCAGCCCATCAAAGAAGAATACCTCTTGAGCGGGTATCTCGAGCCGACGAACGCTCCGTACGCAGTGGCCAAGATCGCCGGCATCACCATGGCGCAATCCTATAATCGGCAGTACAACACAAACTACCTAGCCGTTATGCCCTGTAACCTTTATGGACCCAACGACAATTTCCACCTTCAGAATAGTCACGTGATTCCGGCGCTCATGCGCAAAACCCATGAGGCGAAGATTGCCAACGCGGAGTGCGTCGAGGTCTGGGGAAGCGGAACTCCTCTTCGAGAATTTCTCCATGTCGATGACTTGGCCGAATCATGTGTCCATCTTATGGAGCAAGAGACCTTGTCTCACACCATGTACAACATAGGCGCAGGAACGGAAATATCCATTCATGATCTCGCCCTCTTAATGAAAAAAATTGTGGGATTTGAGGGTGACATCAAATTTAATACCAACATGCCGGACGGCGCCCTTCGCAAGGTGATGGACAACAGCCGCATGGAAGCCTTGGGACTACGGCCCACCATCGCGCTGGAAGAGGGCTTACGTTCTACGTACGCGTGGTTCTTGGAGCACGCCTCCTAAAGCTTCGGAGGAATTGATGAAGATTCAGATCGTTTTCTACAGTATGTACGGTCATGTTTTTACAATGGCCCAGGCCGTGGAACGAGGGGCCCGAAGTGTGGAAGGCGCCGAGGTCTCGGTGTTCCAAGTGGCGGAGCTGGCGCCCGACGAGGCCCTGGAACGCTCCGGGGCAAAGGCCGCTCGTGAGGAATTCAAACACATCCCTATCGCCGACCCGAATCACTTGGGAGACGCTGACGCCATTATATTTGGGACCCCCACTCGTTTCGGGAATATGTGCGCTCAAATGCGCAACTTCTTGGATCAAACAGGCGGACTCTGGTCAAAAGGCGGGCTCGTGGGAAAGGTAGGGAGCGTCTTTACTTCCACGGCGACGCAGCATGGCGGTCAAGAAACCACCATAACGAGCTTCCATAATACGTTATTCCACCACGGCATGATCGTGGTGGGTGTGCCGTACGCCGAGCAACGATTGCTCGTTATGTCCGAGATTACCGGAGGCACGCCGTATGGCGCATCCACCATGGCCGGTCCCGACAACAAGCGAATTCCCACGGAAAACGAACTCGCCATCGCGGCGTACCAAGGCAGACACGTCGCTGAGATCACACGAAAACTCGTGAGACCGTAGCGCTCGTTAGGCCGCGTATTCTACTACTACTACGAATGCGCAATAAAAAAAGTAATATTGGAGAGAACCTTCTTGAAAGAAGTTTCTCCCCAAGCCCCTCTCCAAGAACTTTCAAAATGCACCGCAAGTGACTTTTCTCAGCCACTTGCGGTGCATGTAAACATTCTTTCATAGGAGTTAGGGAAACCTGCTCTTACAAAAATGTCCTTCACCTATATTCCTCGTTCGACAGCACATTGGTATAACGCCTAACCAAATACGTAATGTTGGGGAGAACCTTCCAGCTGAAAGGATGGGTCCCAAACCCTCTCCATGAACGACCATGACGTATCGTCACCCGCACCTTACCGTCAGCCTTGGGGGCCGTAATCCATCACCGGCACAACCTGCCCTGAAGCGGCGGGGCGCGTTTCCGAGGCGCTCGCCCCTCGAAAGCGCAGATAATTCACGAATCGTATGGCCTGGTCTACTCCGTATTTGTAGATAGCAATCAGCACACACGCAGCCAAAACTATGCCCAGCATGAGCGCCAACAACAGAATATACCCGATCCACTTAGAGCCTATACTCTCAGGCGACAACGGCACGGCCAAAATCAAGAACAAAAAGAAGCTCTTGGGGATAGGCGCAACGCTCTTCAAGAACTCCTGTATGCACTCGAGAACCTTCAGGATAATCTTGAAGGTGAACCATCCCAGGCCGGCCGTGATGATCAGAAAAAACAGCAGCCGAGAAAGCAGGAGCGTAGTGGAAGAAACCTCCAGCCCTGCAAAGAGAAAGTTCAGTTGAAAAAAGTTTTGAAGACTTTGCATGATCGGCCATGGGGATTGCATATACATCTCCGTATGGTTGAATCCAAAAGATAAAGCATATTATAGTCTCTCGTTACATAAAGCATAATAGTAACCGATTGGCAATAGATACTATAACCGTTCACCGGGAATCGGTTAAACCCCCGTAATTGCGTATGTGATTATCCGGAGGAGAGATGAGTCTCCCCCTCGGGCTTTCACCGAGAGCAGAGGCGTCTTATGCCAGTGCGCACTCAAAGAAGTAATATTGGAGAGAACCTTCTTGAAAGAAAGTTGAGTCCCAAACCCCTCTCCAAGAACTTTCAAAATAGCCGCAAGTGCCTTTTCTCAAGGAGAAAAAGCCACTTGCGGTGCATTTAAACATTCTTTCATAGTAGTTAGGGAAAACTGCTCTTACAAAAATGTCCTTCACCTATATTCCTCGTTCGACAGCACATTGGTATGAAAGCATCTAAGAATAGGGGTGGATTTAGGATTAACCCCCTGTATCCCCCTTGTCAGGGGCATGTTCCGTGTGAGGTGTACTCGCAAATGGGTTTCGGTTGAGGCGCCCCTTTCACCAAAATGAGTGAGATTCCGGGAAAGCAATGATATAATGGTAAAATCCTCAAGGAGGTATACCCTTTGTCGGCTCACCGATTCTTTGTCTTTTTCGTGCTCCTTTGTACGCCGGCGCTTATCTGCGGATGCGGCTCTCAGCCCATTTCACCGGTGCTTCAAGCGGAAAAATACATCAAGGAGGGCTCGTGCCGGAAGGCCCTCGAGGTAATCAGACCAAGCCTTGAAAAGAATCCCCATAATGTTGAAATGCTCCTGCTTGCGGGAAAGGCCCACGAGAACCTCGAAGACTATGATGAGGCTATGGAGGCCTATTCCGCAGCGCTTACCGAGAATCCACAGAACAGTAGAGCGCTGGAACTGCGCGGCAATCTCAACTTGAAGACCCAGGAATTCGATGCCGCACTTAAGGATCTCACGGCCGCATGCATTCTGCGGAACAATCCCCCTGAACTCATATCGAACATCGGGCTCGTGCACTTCTATAACGAGGATTACTCCGAGGCGATGCGGCAATTCAACCGCGCCCTCTCCATCGATCCATCCGAGGAAGGGGCCTACTTCGGAAAGGCCGCCGTCTACATCGAAGAGAGCGACTTTGCGGCCGCTATCGAAGCCATGGATAATCTCTTGCAGATTCGGCCGACGAACGCCCACGCCCTGTTCCGCCGCGGTTTCGCGTATCTTAAGAATTCACAGCCGGGAAAGGCCATACGGGACTTCAACAGGGCCTTGGAACTGGACGGCAATCTCAAAGAGATCTACTGGTATCGAGCGGACGCCCATCGAGCGCTCAACGATCTGGAGCAAGCTCTTCAGGATTATCGGTTGGCGGAAAGCGCTAATCCTGAGGACCCCATTCTCTATCTGAACGAAGGCTCCGTCCTCATGATGATCGGCAGGAACAGCGAAGCCATGCAGATGCTCAGACGATCCATCCTGCTGGACCCGGACAACCCGCTTCCATACATCAATCGTGCAATCCTCCAATTCGGCGCAGGAAACTACATCGCAGCCCTGAGTGATCTCAATAAGGCGATAAAGTTTAGCCCCGAGGACGCTTGGCTTTTGGTGAAACGGGCCTACATCTACAAAATTATGGCCCGAGGAGATCGCGCTCTCGCGGATCTCAATCGCGCCCTTGAACTTGATCCTCAGAACCAGGAGGGATGGCTCATAAGGGGCAGCCTTTACTTCAACGAGGAGCAACTGGAACGCGCCGTTACCGATCTGAATACGGCCATTCGCTTGGCGCCCGATGATCCCGCAGCCTACCAGACCCTTGCGGAAGCCCTATTGAAAAAGGGCGACACCGCCGAAGCCCTTGATTTTGCAAACCAAGCCCTGGAAAAGGACCCGGCCTACACGCCGGCGTACATTACCCTCGGGGACATCCACCTTGCGGATTCGCACATAAACCGCGCCTTAGAGGCGTTTTCCCAAGCCCTAAATATCGACCCGAATCACTTCGAGGCGAGGATGCGGCGCGCCAAGCTCCAGATGGAACTCACCAATTACAAAGCCGCCGTAGCCGATCTCGAACACGCCGCTAAGGTGAACCCTTACAACGGCGAGGTCTACCTCTTGCGATCCTCAGCCTACGAAATGACGGGCAACCCTGAAAAGGCGCGGCAAGACGCTTGGCGAGCGCGGGTGTTCGCCTACAGGTATTGAGGCGAGTTCGTAGTCGAAGAAGCACTATTGGGGAGAACCTTCTTGAAAAGAAAGGATGAGTCCCAAACCCCTCTCCAAGAATGACCATGACTTATCGTCACAACGAAGCATGAAAGTAACCACAAACTGGGAAGCTTTCGGATTAACCCCCTGTATCCCCCTTGTCAGGGGGACGTACGGATACTGCTTGACGACCCTTTGACTCGAAGCCGACGTTTACCCTCCTGCAAAGGGGGCCAGGGGGGCAACTCCCATACCGAAGAACCTTCCATGTGGTCGTTGTACGTCGCCTCCCGGACCTGAATGAGTTTACGTACGTAATTTTCGTGATCCGCCAAGTGCGCTTTGGTCTCTCCAAGGAAAAAACAAGGTCTAGGTCTACCTGAAGGAGCATCCCCTATGAAGAGAAGAAGTTTCATCGGCTTGATGGCGGGACTATCCGCCGCGGCCGTATACGGGAACCGAAACCCCGTTCACGCGTCTAATCAGGTCAAGGAGAACAAAATGTATACACCTGGACCGCCTGCTTCAGTCGCAGTTACCGGAATTAGTAAGGGATCAAACCCCGAAGTGTTGAAAACCGCGATTCGAGATGCAGTTGAGGCGACTACGGATTTCTCATGGTTATCCAAGGGCGACACGGTCTTCATCAAACCCGCCCTCAACTCGGGAAAACCGTTTCCGGCCACGACGAATCCCATTGCAATTGCTGCTATGATCCAGCTCTTGAAAGAAAAAGGCGCCGGCCGTGTAATCGTGGGAGACATGTCCGGCATCGAGCACGTGAAGTTGTCCGAAAATGGCCTGAGCGGAAGCACCCGTGCCTTGATGGAATCCTCAGGTATGGCTCGAGCCGTCAAGGAAGCCGGTGGTGAGACACATTTCTTTGATGAAGCCGGTTGGTCGGCGTTTTATGAAGACGAACCGGTAGCGGGATCCAATTGGAAACATGGGCTCATGATGCCTAATGCGCTGAAAGATGTTCAACATATTGTCCTCATGCCTCGATGCGGGCGTCATATTCTAGCGGGGGCTACCCTGGGATTGAAGAATGCGGTGGGGTATTGGCGCACGGACACTCGTCTCGAATATCATGCGGACGCCTCCACGTTCCATGAGAAGACCGCTGAAGGGAATACCGTGCCGACGTTAAAAGACAAACAACGACTCACCGTTACGGCGGCGGACAAGATACTGACCACCATCGGCCCGGATCAAGGATTCGTTTTTGAACCCGACACCGGTTTGGTCATAGCTTCCGAATCCGTGGTCGCTCACGAGATGGTTTCACTTGCATGGCTCTTGGAGTCCAGAAAACACATCCCCTCTTCGGACGAAAACGGTTTCATCGACAACAGCCCGCTTGCTGCGGCGCTGGCAAATAGATGGGTCGTCAAGTTGCTGGACTCGTGGGGGACGGCTTTCAGCGCCGAAGGGCTGGAAAAGAACCGTCTTGAAACGATATGGGACGATAGAGTTCTCAACCGGGCGTATGAGGTATTCGGCGGTGTTCCGAAGGTAACGCTCACGGCTGCGAATACGGGAGCGCCCGAAGCGCTCGTGAAACAACTCTCGCAAATGACCACTCGCTCCGCCTGAGGCGAAACAGCGTCTTTGATACGAATGCCCGATTAGCGAGGCAGCACCCGGGAAACCTTCGTGTAAGAAAGGATGGGTCTCGAACCCTCTGCAAGAACGACCATGATGTATCATCACAAGGAAGGATGAAAGTATCCAATCATTCGAGTTACTTCAGGATTAAACCCCATTATCCCTTGTCGGGGGGATGTAAGGATACCGCCCCACAAGCCTTGAACTCGGAACCGACGCTTACCCCCGACAAGGGGGCTAGGGGGGGCGACTCCCATACCGAAAAATTTCCATTGTTTGAAAGCGCGCCGATAGTATTCCTTAAGCGCAACAGCGCGGAACAATTTCATTATAGACTCCTCTCCTCTACACCCCTCTCTCGATGATGATGAGAGCGGTTGAAATGGACCCCCTGATTCAATGGTAGCGAAAAAGGTGTGTTTGAATACGATTCGTGACCGTATAAGTACTAATGTAACCCAGCAAAAACGCTCCAGCAAGCGATTTCGTAAAAAGCCCTCCAAACTGAATCATAGACAAGCTGAGATCGAGATGACCTACCTGTAAGTTGTGCTCCATTATGGAGCACTTTTGGTCCTGAAAAGGCTGCGTTTATGCAAATTAGAGCTTTACTTCGGGGTGGTACGCGTACGTGCGCGTACGCGTAGCGCTGGGTCGTATTCGGACGACGAAGAGTACTTCTTTGGGTAGGTATCGGTATGAGGCCCACGGTTAGACGAACGGAAAGGGCTCTACTGCGGTAGTTTCATTCCTGATACCACATCACCGTAGACCTTGTCTCCCTCCACACTTTGTATCTTCACATGTAGTTCGCCCTCACGGCAGGTTCCCGGTCGGACTCGGCATTGAACGGGAATATACTCGCCCGTGCGCATCGTAAGCACGCCGTCGCCGGATTCGGATTCCGCAATAGCCGAAAGGGTTTTCCCCACGAATTCTTGGTAATACTTGGAGCGCAGTCGCTCGCCCACGTCTCTGAGGAGAGCCGCCCGTTCGGACGCAACGTGAAAGGGCGTCCTGGGGGACATTGCCGCAGCCGGGGCGTTCGGTCGAGGAGAGAAAGGGAATACATGCAGGTAAGCCGGCGCAAGCCCCTCGATGAAGGCGAAGGTTCGCTCAAAGGAAGCGTCGTCTTCCCCTGGAAACCCCACGATCACGTCAAAGCCCAGGCATATTTCAGGCGCCGCGGCCCTGAGCCGTTCCACAAGATTCGCTACCAATTCCGTGGAGTACGGTCGGCCCATGCGTCGCAGGATCTCGTCGTCACCGCTTTGCAGGGGGATATGTAAGTGTCGGCACAGGCGCCGACGTGAGCCCATTAGCTGAATAACGCCGGGGGTGATTTCCTGGGGTTCCAGCGAGCTGATCCTGTATCTTGCAGTCGTGGCGTCCAATAACTGCGCCAGGAGGGATTCCAGGTCCGTGGGCGGATCCAAGTCCCTGCCGTACCGTCCGATGTGGACGCCCGAGAGAACGATCTCCTTGAAAGCGCCGCTCTCGTTGCGTTGAGCGTACTCCAGCGCCTTCGCCGGAGCTAAACTACGGGAAGGCCCCCGCGCGTCCGGCACCACGCAGTACGAGCACCGCTGAGAGCACCCGTCCTGTATCTTGAGAAAGGATCGTGAGCGCCCTGCGATTTCATGTGCGCCGTGGTCCGCGAAATCGAGGCAATGCTCGGACCCATAGCGATAAATACCTGGTGTGAGCGGCTCCAGTAGATGCTCGGCGATCCAATCCTTCTCGAAGGCGCCTAAGACCAACGCCCTCGGCGCCACGGCCTTGAGCGATTCGGGATTGATTTCCGCGAGGCAACCCGTGACCACTACGGCCGCATCAGGATATGTTTCGGCTAGGCGTTTGACCATGCGCCGCGACTTCCCTTCAGCCTTTGCCGTAACGCAGCAGGTGTGCGCCAACACAAGGTCCGGGGCGTCGCACTCCTCGTTGCCTTCGTAGCCTGCGTCGGCCAAGGCGGACACAAGGGCGGCGGCCTCAGCTTGATTGACTTTGCAGCCCAACACTCGCACGAGCGCCTTTTTCTTTGAGAACGCGGCTTCTACGAAAGCGCAATCCCCGGTAATTTCATTCTTCACGGCGGCGCTCTTCGCAACAATGGGATTAATAACGGCTTTACTTCGCATTGCACTGATGCTATCAATCTCTCACCTATTGGTCAATATGAATGGTTTACCGGGCTTGAGACGGCTTTGCGCCCGTTGAAATCCCAAGGCGAGACTTATCTCCCTTGCGGGCCACCCATACACGGTTCCAAGTGGTTGCGTAGGGTCCGGTGAACGGTTACAGTTAGTAATCGAACATTCGGCGTTTACTCTTCATGAGGTGTTTCTCCATGCGATCTTTGCTCTATCTCCTAGCCTGTTTGCTGATAATGGCGTCGTGTTGTCCGGCCTTGGCTCAAGAGGAGCCTTCCCCCGCAGATACTGCGGCCGACAAAACCGAGCAACCGGCGGAGTTTACCGTCCCCGAAGGATTTACCGCCGAAACCGCGGAAGATCCCGGCATCTTCAAATGGAAAAAGGACGGCTCGGAAATCTACATTATTTCCGGTGAGTTGTTTTACGATTCCCCTGACGCCCTATATGACACTCTGAAGAAGAGCGCAAAGAGCAACCCGAACGTCGCATCCGTCGAGGACGTCACCATTGAGGGTGGCCGCGCCTTTCTCATCAAGGAAAAACCCACGGATGAGCCGAATCGGCTCAGGATGTGGCGTCTCGTCGTGATAACCAAGGACAAACACCTCCATCTCGATATGTTGGCGCCCATGCGCGAATTCACGGCGATTGAGCCCGCCTTTGAAGCGGCGGTTGCGTCGTTCAAACTGAAACCGTAGGCTCAGGGATGGATAAAGAAGCGATTGCGGGGCTCCTCAAAGCGGTGCCCTCGGTGGATAAAATACTCGAACATCCGGCCACCGCCGACTCGCGGGAGCGGTTTTCCCGTGAACTCCTCAAGGGAGTAGTGCGGATCGTCCTGGAGGACTTGCGGCGAGGAATCCGCGACGGTCGCGTTGCGCACGACGATCTCATCCCGGACCGTGTGGCGGTGGCCGTGGCGGTCAGGGCGCACGAGATCCTTGGGCCGACCCTGCGGCGGGTCATCAACGCTACGGGTGTTATCGTGCATACGAACCTGGGTCGCTCACCCCTGGCGCCGAGAGCGCTCGAACGGGTGGTGGAGATCGCCGGCGGCTATTCCAATCTCGAATACAACCTGGAGAAGGGGAGAAGGGGTGAGCGGAATACTCATCTGGCCAGGCTAGTGGTTGAGCTTACCGGCGCGCAAGCGGCTATGGCGGTTAATAACAACGCCGCCGCCCTATTGTTGGCCTTGGCGGCGCTGGCCCACGGCAGGGAAGTCATTGTCTCCCGCGGGGAACTCATCGAGATCGGCGGCTCGTTCCGTATCCCGGACGTGATGGCGCAGTCCGGCGCTATCCTACGGGAAGTCGGCACGACCAACCGCACGCATCCCAAAGACTACATCCAGGCTATCAACGAACGCACGGCGCTTATCCTCAAGGTCCATACAAGCAACTACCGCATAATGGGATTCACGCGCGAGGTCTCTTTAGACGAACTCGCCGCTATCGGGGCGGAACACACCATCCCCACCATGATGGATCTCGGGAGCGGGTGCCTCGTGGACCTGCGCGAATACGGTCTCTCCGATGAACCCACCGTTCAGGAGACCGTCGCGAAGGGGATTGACGTGGTGAGTTTCAGCGGTGACAAGCTGCTTGGCGGGCCACAAGCGGGAATCCTAGCCGGCAAGCGCCCCCTAATCGACACGATGCGCACGCATCCTTTGGCCCGAGCCCTGCGCATGGATAAGCTCACCCTTGCGGCCCTCGAAGCCACCCTGGAAGAATATACCTATCCCGATGGCCCGTTCGCTCACGTGCCCACGTTGCGCATGATCGGCAAGTCTGCGGAGGAGCTGCTTCGCGACACCCAAGCTATTGCCGCAGCCATTGAAAGCAGCTCCGTGGGCTCACGCCTGCGCATCACCATCGAGCCGGGGGTAGGGCGAGTCGGCGGCGGGGCCTTACCTATGAGTGACCTCCCCGGCCCGCGTGTGGCCATCCATCCACTGGACGTGTCCGCGGCGTCCCTGGAATCCGCTCTTCGCAAGGGTGAACCGCCCCTCATCGCCCTCATCAAGGATGACGCGGTGCTCCTGGACCCACGCACGATCCTGCCGCATGAACGCGAATCCCTCCCCCGCCTCTTAGTCTCCGCCCTCACAAGATGTGAAGGGGTCCGGTAAGAGGCCGTTATCTGCAACAAATAGGAGGGCCTTCTCGAATTCGTTGTCTCGAACGGCTTATACCGCTTTGCTTTGACAAAGTAATATAGGCGCAGCTTTTGTTGCAAAGTAGGTTTCGGCTATTGCAGAAGTTCCTGGAGAGGGGTTTGGGGAGAAGTCTTCTTTCAAGAAGGTTCTCCCCACTATTACTTCTTTGATTCGGCATTGGTATTGCTCTCATGCGAGTTGAACGTCGCTCCGCCGACATTGGGCAGAGACTCACTTTCGTTGCGGGAGACGTCGAGTTCGGTTAGACTTTCCCAATAAGGCCGGCGGATCGAACCACAATACCATTGGTGTAAAAGAGCGAATCCTCCAGTCGTGCCGGAACGAATTCTTACAACAAGGATCGAATAGGTGCTTGAATTACTCACCAGTTTTGACGCATGGGTGGCGTTTATTACCTTGACCGCCCTGGAATTAGTCCTCGGAATTGACAACATCATCTTCATATCCATTGTGGTGGGGAAACTCCCCGAGAGCCGCCGCGAGCTGGGCCGACGTCTGGGTCTTTTCCTAGCCATGTTCATGCGTATCGGGCTGCTGTCGTTGCTCTTTTGGATCTCGGGCTTGACGCAGCCGTTCTTCACGGTATTGGGGCACGGTATCTCCGGCCGCGACCTTATTCTCATAGCCGGAGGGCTTTTTCTCCTCTGGAAGAGCACCGGCGAGATCCACCAACTCCTGGAAAAAGAGCGATACGTCGCCACTAAAGCGCCGAGAGTCCCCGCCGGATTTTTCGCCGTTATTGTACAGATCATACTGATAGATCTGGTCTTTTCTCTTGATTCCATCATAACGGCTATAGGTATGGTGGATCATATCACTATCATGATTGCCGCTGTGGTCTGCTCAGTGGGATTGATGATGCTGTTTGCGAGGAGCATCGGCCTCTTCATCGACAAAAATCCTACCATTAAGATGCTGGCGTTGTCCTTTCTTGTGGTTGTAGGCGTGGTGTTGATTGCAGACGGCTTCGGACACCATGTGCCCAAGGGGTATATCTACTTCGCTATGGCATTTTCGGTTATGGTGGAGGTCCTCAATATCCGGCTTCGGAATGTCATGGGAATGCAAGTAGTGGGTGAATCGGAGGCTACGGTCGGCCCTTCGCTCTCAGCAAAAGAAGTCATAGTAGCCGGGACCCCTTCGAAGGACGCGCCGGAGATTATCCCTGCGGTCACCCCGGAAAAGGCCGGCAAATGAGAAGGAATCCAGCGGCCGCAGATCGTCTACCCTTAGCCCGCAAGCGAACAGGGCGCTCGACGTATGCGCTCGTGGTGTGTCTGTGGGCGGCCCTTCTAACGGTGAGCGCAGCATGGAGCACGCCGGTGTGGGCTGAGACAACCTTCGTCACCATCGGCACGGGCTCGGTAACGGGGTTGTATTACCCCACAGGCGGCGCTATCAGTAAGCTTGTGAACAAGATGCGGCGCACGTACGGGGTGAAGGCTACGGCCGAGGCCACGGGCGGCTCGGTCTTCAATATAAACGCCTTGGAACGGGGGGATCTGGATTTCGGCTTGGCGCAATCCGACAAAACCACGCAAGCTATCGAGGGCGTCGGCGATTGGAAACAAAAAGGTCCTCAGCGCAACATACGCGGCGTGTTCGCCCTTACAACCGAGACGGTGTGCCTTCTTGCTGCCGTTGACAGCGGCATCAAGACGTGCGGCGATCTCCGGGGCAAGATCGTGGCTATAGGCAATCCGGGTTCCGGGACTCGCCGGAACTCCCTGGACGCGATCTCCACCTGCGGCCTCACCATCGAGGATTTGGGGCAGGCGGAGGGACTAAAGCCTTCGGAAGCGGCTTCCATGCTCCAGGACGGCCGTATCGACGCATTCTTCTTCACCGTAGGGCATCCTAACGGCGTCATAAAAGAGGCGGGCGCAGGCAAGACGCGCGTCCGATTCATCCCCTTCACCAATACCGATGATCTCCTTAGCCGCTCTCCGTTCTACAAAAAAGCGCTGATCCCCATTGCCTTCTACAACGGCATTGAAAATTCCGAAGACATCCCGACCTTCGGGATGAAGGCGTGCCTCCTATCGTCGGCGCAAATTCCCGAACGGGTGGTCTACGCCGTCACCAAGGAGGTCTTCGAGCATTTTGATTACTTCAAGAGCCTGCATCCTGCTTTGAGTAAGCTCACGAAAGAGGAAATGGTACGGGACGCTCCGCAACCTCTCCATCCCGGCGCCCTGAAGTATTATCGCGAAGCGGGCCTGGATCGTTACACGGACATGCCATCAAAGAAGTAAGGGTTGAGGAGAGGCTTCGTGAAAGAAGGCTTCTCCCCGAACCCCTCTCCAAGAACTTTTACTATTGCCGAAACCGGCTTTTCTGAAGGAGAAAAGGCCGCTTTCGGCGAATCTTAAACATTCTCAGATCGACTTCAAGAACCTAATCTTACAAAAATGAACTTCACCAATATTACTCCGTTGGAAGCATATCGGTATCAAACCGTAGACGCCCTTTTTATATGGTGGAAACATTGTTTGTAAGGTCAAGCAAATCCGCCTTTAGTCGGTTAAGCTACTCAACAAGGAGTAATCATCATGGACAATGTGACCCAAACCGACAAGCCGGCAAATATCCATACGAATGAGAGTGACCGAGCCCAACTTTTGGCGATATTCAACCGATTAAGCAAGCTGCCTACGTATGTGCAACCGTGGGATGAATGTATCAAGGATTGGGGTCCGATGACTCTCGAAGATTGGGATGACCTTATAACCCATAGAGAAGGTATGCAGCGCATACACGACGGCACGGAACCTATACGCTTGACGAGCTACGTGAACGCCTCGGGCTCTAAAGATGTATCGTTTGATCGTATCCTCTATGAAATAGATGACACTCTGCAGACAGTAACAATTACCTCCGTCGAAGACCGCAAGGAAGTCTATCGCTAGGCGTATCTCGATTCAGCGCGGCGCAAAACCCTATACAAAGTCCCGATTTCGATCTTTCAACAAAAACCTTCCCGCTAATCTTGAATCCGTAGTTCACATGGCTTCACAAGAAGCAATCAAGGCGATCTCATAAACGACTAAGTGTACTGATTCGAAAGCAAAATGTGCTAAAAACGTTCTATGAGTGAAAGCGTACATACTCCCGCTGCGCCGCCGCCTGTTCATGACGCCGATCCGTTGTTGAGCATTGTGGGCTACCATACGAGCGCCTTCTGGGGTGGAGGAACCACTCCACGACCGTTCGGTGATCTTTAACAACTCCTACGGCAAGAACGGCTCTCAAACCCGGACGAGGTTTACAAAAGGCGCCCTCTCTAAACTAAGAAGAACGGTTCACAATTCAGGAGAAGCGTTATGACCGATAGCTCTAAAGAAGTTACAGATCACAATGACAGCAATTATAATGCACAAATCTCGACCATGTTGTCCCAACGGGCGATTTTCATATCGTGGATCATCTTTGCAGTTCTAATTTGCTACGCAGCTATTGGTGTCTTCCCGCTGACTCCGATGAATGGAAACGCTGCCGGTATTGTGAAAGGGATCGAAATGTCAAGCAGTGGTGGTTCTTTCTATGATGGATACCGCTACGTTGTCCAACCCGGCATTTATTGGATTCTCTATTTTTTGGCACGGTCGCTGCAAATAGATGTTTACAACGCGTTCGCGGCTCTGAGTGCAATTTGCGGTCTCGGATTCGTAGTTTTCTCCGCATTGCTTCTAAATAGAGTGACGAGCGTCCCGATCCCGATATGCGGACTCATTATGCTTCTTTTTCCCGAAGCGAGCGTCGGGAGTTTTTACCCGAACAGCAAAGCTGTGGCTGCCTGTTTTGCCGTATTCGCCCTATACGCGGTCTCTCGTACTCGAAACATTTATATACTGCTGTTAAGTGGGTGTATTTTAGGTTTCGCTGCGTTTATACGCTACAGCCTGCTGCTAATAGCGCCTTCATCACTATTTTTGCTTTATCGCGGAAACTTGAAGGATGCCATATATAGGACATCGATTCTTGCTCTTGCAACAGTGCTGGTCGCAGCTAGCGCAATGGCGCTGAGCGGGGTAAGTCCGGCCGATATTATCCGCGAAATCCAGATTCACGGCCAATCAGCCGCGTCAATAGCTAACATCAATCCATGGTTCGATTTGACCATCTATATGTGTTTTTTCGGAATATTTTTGCCTATTTTGATACTGGCCGGTCTTTTTCTGATGGTAAAAAATCGCCGGTGGCGGTTGCTTGGTATCTTTGCGTTTGGAATAGCTGGGTTTACGTACTTCTACTACGGAAAGGTGCATTCTCCCAAATATATGTACGCATTGATTCCCTTTTTCGCCTTACCGATCGTTCACTTAGCTGCACACTTGATGGAAATCCATAAGAGTGATTCCGGGCACAAGTTATCTCTTATCATGAGCCTGATTGTTGTCGGGTTCTTCATGCAGTATTTTGTGGGCGTAAGGGTATACAATCCGAGTTGGTTGGAACTTCCCACGGTGGCGAATCTCTTTTCGAGCACAGTGTGCGGAAGATTTCCCAGAGGGAAGATGGACGCACCGCATGTGGTAATTGGGGCAGGGCAGATTATTGCTACAGGCGACTTACATCGATTAGCGAGTGGCTGGTTCTTTTTGCCTCTCATGTGGCACAAAAGGAAGCAATCTAGTCAGGTCTATCAGGAGGACTTTGTCAGGGAGATAAAAGAGTCGTCACAAAACTTGATCATCTTGACAGAGGGATGGGATAAAGAAAATGTTCTCCAGCTCCTACTTTTCCGATTGAAGTTTGTTCCATTACCGTCGGAATCGCCTTCTGAAAGCGGAGTTATGCGATGGACCAAAGCCGAAAGGAATATTTATTTGGTGTTACTCCCTGATGGCGGTATGACTCCGCTTCCCATATGGTTTGTTCCAACTAACATGCCCGACATTCTGTTCTGAGCGGGTGATTGCGAGACTTTCACCGGTTACATCAGAGCTTGACTCCGCCTCCCTTTTTGAGAAGTTACTAAACGACTAAGTGTACTAATTCGAAAGCAAAATGTGCTAAAAACGTTCTATGAGTGAAAGCGTACATACTCCCGCTGCGCCGCTACCCCTTCATGACGCCGACCCGTTGTTGAGCGGCCCCTTCAGGATAGAAGACCAGGGACTCCTCATAGCAGGCGTGGCCCTGTGCTGGTCCTTGTTTCAGTTGTCCATTGCGGGTTTTCTCCTCCTGGACAGCTTGGTTATTCGCGCAATCCATCTCGCCTTCGCGATGGTCTTGATTTTCCTCGTCGCCGGCCGCGAAAGAAAGCCGGCTCGCGTCGCCGAAGCACGCATTATTTCATCGGCGTACTTCTTCACCGCAATAATCGCGGGAATAGCCGCTCTCTATATCGTGCTGGACTATCACGGGATAAGTCGTCGTCAAGGGGACCCCTTACCACGCGATCTCGTCTGCGGGGTAATCCTAATCATTGCGCTCCTGGAGGCCGCACGGCGTTCCATCGGCGCAGTCCTGCCCATAATAGCGATCATGTTTCTCCTCTATGCGCTCTACGGGCGCTACATGCCGGAAATCCTCGCCTTCAAGGGGGTGTCGCTCACACGGCTGCTGGGGCAGCTCACCATGTCCACGGAGGGCATTTACGGCGTGCCGCTGGATGTCTCGGCGAACATCGTGTTCCTCTTTGTGCTCTTCGGCGCCATGCTGGAACGGGCCGGCGCCGGGGCGTATTTCATTCGACTAGCCCTTTCCTTGATGGGCGGGTTCAAGGGCGGTCCTGCCAAGGCCGCCATCCTCGGCAGCGCAATGACGGGGATGATTTCAGGTTCAAGCATAGCGAACGTGGTCACCACGGGAACCTTCACCATCCCGCTCATGAAGAAGGTCGGCTATCCGGCGACAAAGGCCGCGGCCATCGAAGTGGCGGCCGGCATAGATGGTCAGTTGATGCCGCCGATTATGGGCGCAGCGGCTTTTATCATCGCGGAGTATCTGAACATCCCGTACATGGCGGTGGTGAAGGCGGCGCTTATCCCGGCCCTGTTGTCGTACGGCGGGCTCTTCTATATCACCCACCTGGAGGCCTGCAAGCTGGGCATGGTGGGCATTAGTCGAGCGGAACTCCCCGTATTCGGGCGCACGTTTGTGTCCGGAATATTCTATTGGATTCCCATAGCCGAGCTTCTCTTCGAGCTGGTGTATCTCGGTCGCAGCCCGCAAGCGGCGGTCTTCCGCGCCATTGCGGCGCTGGTGGCGGTTATTCTGGCGCAACACTGCGTGCAGGCGTACACGGCGAGGACATCCATCATCCAGGGGCTGAGGGCCGCCGGAGCCATGATCCTGGAAAGCCTCATTATGGGCGCACGGAACATGGTCGGGGTAGCCGTGGCCACGGCGTGCGCAGGGATTATCGTAGGCGTGGTCACCTTGGGTCTGGGCGGGCTCGTGGCCGAGGTCATCGACGAAATAAGTAACGGCAACATCTACATCATGTTGACTGCGACTGCCTTTGCCAGCGTCATCATAGGTATGGGTATCCCCACAACAGCCACATACATTGTGGTAGCGGCGCTCACGGCGCCCGCCATCGTCACCGTGGGAGCGGAAAACGGATTTGTGGTGCCTATGCTGGCGGCTCACCTATTTTGCTTCTATTTCGGGGTCTTGGCGGACGACACTCCGCCCGTGGGTTTGGCCTCTTTCGCGGCATCGGCCATCGCTGGTTCCCCGCCCATAGCAACAGGAATGCAGGGCCTGCGGTACCATATCCGCACCGCAATCCTCCCGTTCATGTTCATTTTCAATCACGAGCTGCTGCTCATCGGCGTGAACGGTATTCTGCCCGCTGTTTGGGTATTTATCACTGCGGGAATCGGTGTTCTCGCCTTTGTATCCGCGACGCAAGGGTGGTTCCGGACGGCCAATAAGTGGTATGAGATCCCTTTGCTGCTCTTTGTGACGCTTTGTATGTTGCGGCCCGATGCGCTGCAAAGCTGGTTTGCATCTCCTTCACGGACGCCGATATTTTTAGCGGGGGCGTCTCTATACGCCTGCGTCTACCTTATGCAATACCTGCGCACGAGGCCTGATACCGACGTGCTTTAGTTACGCATTGGGATTAGAGTCATTTACTCGGTCAGTCCATCAGCTTTCTGAGAATATAGCGGGCAAGATGCTCGTTAATCTCGTTGTGGCGGGGGATTGGCTGAGACACGCCGGTTCTAGGATTTGGTACCAATGGTGTTTGCCGCCATGGCGGATAAAGACGCATCCTCGCTGCTCAATCCGGCGGATGAGTTCGAACCGCTTCATACGATCTGGAGTTCAGCCAAACGACGAGTTTCTGGGATCCTGCCTCCAACCAAATCATCGTAAATATCCCTGAGGTTCTCCTGAAGTTCTTCCAAGGTTTCACCTTGTGTCATGTAATCAAGAAATTCCTCGATGTAGCCGAGCCACATGTCCTCTTCCTGCCAATATATGTATCGTACAGTTTTCATGTCTTTGACGTTTAAGGAGAACCTTCGTTCAAGGAGGTTCTCCTCAATAGTACTCTTTGATGCGGGACTGCGAATCGGTATTACTTTGTGCGCTCACATGCGGACGCGCAGTAGGGTTTTTCTTCGGGGTCGTTCACATCACATACGGGACATGAGCAGACTTCCGGGCCGTCCTGGGGTTTCTCGTACGACTTGCCCTTTTGTTTGGCGCGATAGTCCTCGATGGCGCGATGAAGCGCATCAGCGCCAAGGTTGGAGCAGTGATGTTTCTTCTTGGGAAGTCCCTCAAGGGCGTCAATCACGGAACTGTTGGTGATTTTCATGGCTTCGTCCAAGGTTTTACCCATAGCCATTTCGCTTACCATGCTTGATACCGCTATGGCGGCCCCGCAACCGAATGTCTTAAACTTCACGTCTTGAAGACGGTCGTCCTTTACCTTAATAAAAAAGGCCATAATATCGCCGCATGCGGGATTCCCCACTTCACCTACGCCGTCGGCGTCGGCTATTTCTCCCACATTGCGCGGGTTTTTGAAATGATCCATTACAACTTCACTATACATGGCTACCCCCTGGTAGAGTTAATTTACGGCTTGGCTCTCTTTCCTCATTCGCGAGCGTCCGGACGCTGCCGATAATCGGCGGCCTGATCTAGACCGGACCCTTCTCAGCCTTTGTGATGCGCCGTCCGTTTGTAAAGCGGCGACATCTCCCTGAGTTTTTGGACGATAGGCGGCAGAATATGGAGCACATCCTCCACGTCCTGCATGGTATTGTCCTGACCCAATGTGAACAATAGCGAACCCTGCGCATTGCCCGCATCAATGCCCATAGCGAGCATTACATGGGAAACCTTGAGCGACCGGGATATACAAGCTGAGCCGCTCGCTATTTTCACCCCTTCCATGTCCAAAAACAAGAGCATTGATTCGCCTTCGACATATTTTACGATAATGCTCACGTTTCCGGGCAGGCGATTGGTGGGATGGCCGACAACGTAGACCTCTTCGATTGCGGCGGGAATCTCCTTAATAAGGCGATCCCGAAGAGGCGTGACGTGCGCTATGCGTGCGTCCATCTGCTCGTCCGCCATTTCAGCCGCCTTGCCCATGCCGATGATACCCAGCACGTTTTCGGTGCCGGCGCGCAGGCCGCGCTCCTGAATACCGCCATCCATGAGCGGCGCGATCTTCACGCCCCTACGGACGTAAAGGGCGCCTACACCCTGAGGACCGCACATGGGATTGGCCGCCATAGAGAGTAGATCCACATTCATAGCCTCGACGTCCACGGGAATTACCCCAACCGTCGCCACCGCATCCGAGTGAAAGGGGATCTTGTGCGATTTCGCGATTGCGCCGATCTCGGCTATAGGTTCAATTGTGCCGATCTCGTTGTTTGCGTGCATGACCGAGATCAAAACCGTCTGCGGTGTGACGGCCTTTTCGACCTCCTCCGGGTCAACTACGCCATATTTATCCACGGGAAGCCGCGTGATTTCAATACCTTGTTTCTCCAGAGCCTTCACCGCATGCATAATCGAGAAGTGTTCAATGGACGATATTATGACATGATTGCCCTTGGATCGATTGGCTGCGACTATGCCCTTAAGCGCCCAGTTATTAGATTCCGTCCCGCCTGAGGTGAAAATAACATCATCCGGTCTGGCGTTGATAAGCTTACCGGTTTTGGCGCGCGCCTCCTCGATGGCGTCAGTGACTTCTTCCCCTAGGCTGTGCATGCTGGAAGGATTGCCGAATTTCTCTTTGAGAAACGGCAGCATCGCATTCACAACGTCTTCCGAAAGAGGACACGCCGCCACATGGTCCATATTAATTGTTCTCATTTCAAGCTCCCTTTGAGCGTCCTACGCTATAGTTAGTCTAATGTATATGTATACTTCAACTTAAATACATGGACCGGAGATGTCAATGAAGGAGCGGCGGGGATAAGTAAGGCCGGCCGCCGAGTTGGAGCCTTTTTCCTTCCGGCGACCGTGGGCGTCTCCGTCGAGCACGTCGGCGCACAAGGCTCCCCATGCGGTTCCGTAGGGATGACGACGATGCTCAAACCACTAGCTCCGGAATGGCGCTGCGCACGACGGTAGCCGTAATGAAGGCAAAAAAAAAGCTTGAATCAAGCTTTTTTTAGTTTCTACATAATTATTTCGAGTTGTAAGAGGAGGACGCCTGCTTTATCAGACAATCAATTAACGAGTAATGTATAGCAATTCACGTGTGTAACAATTCAAATGGACGATACATATCAATTGGCGTCCTTCCTCCATAACCTGCCTTCTTATAAGCACTAACCGTGCCAAAGTGGGCCAAGACGCGGGAAAACGAAAAATACTCCCATTTGTAGGCGATTTATGAGAAATGCCCGACCAGACGGCCTTCGTGCTACGTTCGCCGTAATTCATTTTTTTGGGCGAAAAAAGCCCAAATATTACGAATTTGCCGTGCGGTTTTTGCCCCAGGCGTCCCTAACGATGCTTTTCTACCCCTACCTGCATGCAATGGGCAGCTAACGCGCATTGCGAACAAAACGGCGAGATGGGCCGACAAATGTTCTGGCCCCATATCACTAACAAGTCATTGATCTCGATCCAATATTCTTTAGGTAACTTGGCCCGAAGCGCTGTTTCAGTCTCATCGGGTGTCTTAGTCTTCACGTAACCAAGTCGATTGCTTACGCGGTGCACATGAGTGTCCACGCAGATCCCCAGCATGTTGAACCCTAAAGTAATCACCAGGTTGGCC
>JBBRBO010000062.1:0-21207 GCA_038205805.1 Desulfomonilales bacterium | reverse complement strand
ACAATCGGTATTTCAAAACCGCAAAAAAACTGGCTGGAGAACTCTTTCGGAGGTTCAACCGATTTCAAGGCAATCCAGCTTCTCTCAGAGACACTATCGCCGGGTTCCTATGACCGCTACTTTTAAAGACCAGAACTATAGGAGACTCGCTGCGATGTTTCTCAGGTGACAGGGCTTTAGCCCTGATCCATTTGCAATCTTGGGAAGAACGAGGAACAGGGTTCCGGCTGTCTCTACGCGTGAACGCAAGAACAGAGGATACGGCACGTAATTCTTATATAGCCGACAAGATTGTTCCTACACCCTGATTTTATCTACATAGCAATGACGCTCCACGGATAGGACATGACGCTGTTGAGACGCGTTATGCCGACAGAGTTGTATAATGCCTTTTAGCTGCTCGCTACTCACAATATTGCTTCTGCATCTATTCATCTCATGCCCCGCGATTGTTCAAGCCGCGCCTTCTTGCATTGCGCCTCATTTGCAGTCCCTCGGAGCCGAAGGTAGATACGGCTTTCCTCCTTCCGTGGAGCGCGACGGGCTTGTCTTCGCCGGGAGTCGCATTCCTATCGAGCGCAGCGACGTCCGTCGCCGTATCCTTCGCGATGTCAATCACCTTCTGCAGGATCGCCGCTCCAAAGTGCTTTCGTGGCTGATCAAGGCCGAAACCTTGCGCCCGATTATCGATCCTATTTTGCGGGAATATAATATGCCCCGCGAATTCATCTTCCTCGCCGCCATCGAGAGTAGTTTTAACAGTCGGTCGCTGTCCTCGGCCGGAGCATACGGCTTTTGGCAATTTATCAAGTCCACGGCAGTATGCGGACCCGTCGGATGTGATAAATACGATTGGAAGATGGCCGTTAACAAGTGGAAGGACGAGCGGGCAGATCTCAAGATCAGCACCCACGCGGCCGCCCGGTATCTAGCTTGGATCAATAGGATCAGAAGAGTGGACCTTGACGGCAAACCCGAGCAGGCCGGCTTTCAAGATTGGTTGCTTACCGCAGCGTCTTACAATGCGGGACCGGCTCGGATCATCAAACAGCTTAATATGTATAAGGCGTCCTCGTATTGGGACGCGGCGCTGCCGGCTGAAACCGAACGCTACGTGCCGAGATGGATAGCCCTGTGGCTTATTTACACGCACCGGGACTTTTATGGCGTTCGTGTTCCTCCTCAGCCGAGCGGGTCGTTCGATACGCTGCACAATGTCAAGCTGGATAAAAACCTCAGTATAAATGCGCTGGCGAAAATGCTCGATTCCACGCCGCGGGAAATGTGGTTGCTGAATTCCCAAATTCCGCCGGAAAAGGCCGTCTTTCCTGCGAAATCAGGTAAGACCAAGATTACGCATACCATACATGCGCCTAAGGGTACGAAAGCCAAATTGGCTGCTCAATTAGCCGCACATGGATACATCGACGTAAAGAAGCCGAAAAAACTCAAACAACGCAGCCGGCGCTGACGGCAACCTACGGCTAGGCAAGAGTTCCTCTTCTTTAGGGCGTACGTCACCGGAACGCCAAGGAGACGGTGTTACGAAATTATTGCACAGCGGTAAACTCAGTCGGCCTCGGTTACTGTCATGAGTACCTGCGTTCATAGGAAAACTCGTCACTTTCTAAGGTAGTTTTGCGTCGAGAGCGCACCCCTGCCGCACATGCTGAGCTTCCATTGCGGCATTTAGTCTATCACGCACACCTTTCCTGTCCAGCATCCAGAGCGGCGCGACAAGCTCCTTGTAATGCGGGTCCGAGGTCAATCGGTGTATTACCATCTGGGGCGGTATGACCTTGAGGATCTCCAAGGTGACCGCCCGCGCTTGTTCTTCGGTCATGGGCCGATATACGCCGGCGATGTAGAGCTTCTCCAGAGGGGTCCCGCGTATCACATACATGGGGTGGATCTTTATCCCTTCAACTCCGCACTGGGCCATAGCCAGCGCGCCCGCGATCATCTGCTCGGGTGTTTCCTCCGGAAGCCCCAACATTAAATGCCCCACGGAGTGTATTCCCTTTTCTCTCGTGCGACGAACGGCGGAGTAGAACGCGTCCACACCATGGCCGCGCTTGAGGAGCTTCAGCGTGGGTTCGTGAATGGATTGCAGGCCGTATTCCACCCATAGGTAAGTGCTCTCGTTAAGTTCCGCCATCAGCTCCAGGGTCTGATCCGGCACACAGTCCGGTCGGGTTCCCACAGCTAATCCCACTACCTGCTCGTGTTGTAAAGCGCTCTGATAGAGCGTACGCAAGCGTTCCGTGGAGGCGTAGGTATTGGTATACGACTGAAAATACGCTATAAACTTTCGGCAACGATACCGCCGAGTGATCCCCGCAATCCCTCTCGACACTTGCTCTTCGATGGGCAAACGTTCCCCGTAAACACCGGCGCCTGACCCCCACTGGTTGCAGTAGATACATCCTTCGCGGCCCAGGGTTCCGTCGCGATTCGGACATCCTAAACGGGCATCCAGGCTGATTTTTCTTACATTAGTCCCGAAAATGCTCTTGAGATGCCTGGAGAGAGTATTATATCGAGATTGTGGTATCATACGGCTGGAGATTGATCGACTCCCATTACGCTGAATCGTTTTCATATCGGTATAACTCCATGAAAGCACAGATGCTTTTCGTTTGCAATAATTGCAATAAACCCCTTCCGAAATGGATGGGCAAGTGCCCCGGATGCGGCGAATGGGGCACAGTGGCAGAGAAAACGGTTGCTCCCAAAGGCGCCCTTTTTCGCATAGGTGAAGATGCCGAAGGCGCCGCTATCCGCCCCATCACCGACATAGAAACTGACGAAAAGCCTCGGACAAAGACAGGTATGCAGGAGCTGGACCGTGTGTTGGGCGGCGGTCTCGTGCGTCGAAGTCTTGCCCTCGTGGGCGGCGACCCGGGAATCGGTAAGAGCACGTTGCTCATGCAGGCCCTGGCTAGAGTGGCCGAGAGCGGCGAAAGGGCGCTCTATATCTCGGGCGAGGAATCGGCCGAACAACTAAAGCTACGAGCCGATCGTCTTGGAATTAGGTCGCCCAATTTTCTGGCGCTTGTGGAAAATGAACTCGAAACGATTCTGAATTATATCGACCAGAGCGACTGTTCCGTCATTGTGCTTGACTCCGTACAGGCGGTTTACAGCAAGCATATAGAATCCTTGGCCGGGGGCGTTCAACAGATTCGCCATGTCGCCGGAAAGATCCTAGAGTACATCAAGCGCTCACAAGCCGCGTGTTTCCTAGTAGGACACGTCACGAAAGAAGGAGTATTAGCAGGCCCGCAGCTCCTGACCCACATGGTGGACACAGTTCTTCACTTCGAGGGAGAACGGAATCACCCGTATCGCATCTTGCGCGCCTTAAAAAATAGATTCGGCTCAGTGAGCGAAATCGGCGTCTTCGAAATGGGCGAGCATGGCCTGAACGAGGTGAACAACCCTTCGGAATTTTTCCTATCGGAGCGGCCCAGCAATGTTTCAGGGTCGGTTGTTACCGCTCTCGTTGAGGGTTCGCGGCCGATTCTCGCAGAAGTGCAGGCCTTGGTCACCGGACCGACTCCCGGACAAGGGCGCCGCACGTGCCTCGGTATAGATCCTCAACGAGTGGCCTTGGCTCTTGCCGTCATAGAAAAAAAGCTCGGCATAGCGCTTTTCGACTATGATATTTTCCTGAATGCGGTTGGCGGCGTCAAGGCCACGGCGCCGGCTGTGGATTTGGCCATAGTGGCGGCCGTGCTTTCCAGCTTTCGGGACGTACCCTTTCCGGCGCAATCGTTGATATTCGGCGAGATAGGTCTGTCCGGCGAAGTGAGAAGCGTCTCCCGTGCGTCCGCCAGGATCAACGAAGCCATGCGCCTGGGTTTTTCACGTATTATCCTGCCCAAAGCGAACATCAACGTCGCTGTCCCCCAGGATGTTACATTGGTGAGCGTGAGCAGGTTGGACGAACTCATGGAGGCGGCCTTTGACGTCGGCTCTTAGCAGCGTATCTTACTCCGTGCGAGAAGGCGATATCTTTAGCGTGTTTGCGACATGGTGCGGGCGGTAAGAGCAAAATTGAGGAGTTTACATGAAAAAAAATCATATGGTTCCTTGGGCGATAGGCATATTTGTAGTGGGATTCGCCGCGGGTGTCCTCTTTTCCGCCTGGAAGCTCGATAGCGGACCGTCTGCGGCAGTGGAAACCGCAACTGAAAGCGCGCCCCAGGAGCAAGCGAATCCCCAAATGGAAGTCATGGCCCGCATTGCGGCTCTGGCAAAGATACTGGAGACGGAGCCCAACAGCGCCGGCGTTTTGACCCAGATGGGCAATGATTATTTTGATCTCGGGAACTATCGAAAGTCTATTGAATGCTACGGAAAGAGTCTGGAAGTGGACCCCAACAAGCCGGACGTCCTCGCGGATATGGCTATCGCCTATCGTAAAATCGGCGAGTATCAACTGGCCGCCGACACTTTCCGCAAAGCAATCGAGCTGAATCCCAAACATCAACTCGCGCTCTTCAATATGGGAATTGTGCTGCGAGACGATCTTAAAGACGACAAAGGGGCTCTGGACACTTGGCGCCGTTTCCTGGACGTTGCAGGGGACTCGCGCTTCGCTGTTATGGTGAAACCCTGGGTTAAGCAGCTGGAGGACAAAACTGCCCAGAGCGGGGCCACGCCCGCTGAGGAGCCCGCTCCTGTTGTACCTGAAACTCCCCCGGAGACTTCTCCCCAGGCGCAGAGCCCTCCGACGGGCGCCGCCGACCACCCGGACGCAACGGACCGCAGACCTATGGCAGGAGACGAGTCCTCTCAATCGCAATGACTCATTCCACCACGGATTCGTTTGACTTGGCGCGCAGCAAGGTTTATGGTTCACAGTAGAATGCATGTATTTTCTCCCGTTATGCGGTTTCCGGGTAAAGCCGGAGGGATCAAAAGGACTCCCAAATGCGTAAAGACTCTTCCCTCGGCGTCCACATCAGCTTCTTTTATTTTATTAGAAGTATTAGATGGTCGCTGCGCTAAGTCTGCCTCCCATAAATCAAGACGTAAGCGGAGCGAAAACTCCGCTTTTTTATTTGGCGTTAATTCAAGAGCTTGGCCGATATAGGGTCTACAGCTTTTTGCTGCGCGCATTGAGGCTTAAACAGAATGAGCACACGCCCCAAACAAAAGGGGATTGATACACAAGGCGAACGCCGACCTTTGTCGCTGTCGGAACGTCTGGCCCTAATCGGTCTCATAAGTGAAGGGCTCGGACCGGACAAGAGCGACTCCCCCATGGCGGACCTGTTCGCCGAACTTGGAACCTTGGTGCGAACCACGGTAGCGGGCGCCAAGATCGACCCCTGGAAGAATGATGAATCCACTTCCGGGTTCAAGGTCCTGGAAATGACCGCGGAATCGGGTGAGACTTTGGGCAGCCTCAACCTGCTCTATCTGAAGAAGCCGATACCATGTTACTACCTCGCTTATGTGGAGATTGCCGCTCCGTATCGAAATCAAGGGCTGGGGGCTCGCATCCTCAGCGCGTTCCGGGCTTTTCTCGTCCAGAAGAACGCTGTCGGCCTGTTGGACAATATTATCCCGGAGAACGACCCCACCTATGATGTTTACGTGAAACTCGACTGGCGGCCCGCCAAGAAAGTAATCGGCGCCGCGATAGACGGCGACGGCGTCTACATGATGTACATACCGCCCGCCCTTGCAAACAAAGACTTGCGGGACCCGGCGCTCAGGGTTATCCATCACCTGAAACGTAAACGCGCGGCCATTGATATGCGCGACAACGCCATCATGGTCCAAAGGACGATCGAAGAATTCAAAGCCCTCTACGAGGCGCTCTTGGTGTACTTCGACGAACTACGTTGGCAGTCGGAAAATGAAGCGCTCATGCGCTATATGTTTACGCGCTTCGCTACGCGCCTCATGGGATTTCGTAGGCGGATTGCCGCTCTCGTCGGATTCACGGGTGGTGAGTCGCTGGAGCAACTATCCCTTGATGGTAGGATCCGAAGCTTCGTAGTACAATCATACGCGCCCAAGGTGATCGCCGGCGACACCGGACTTGTCAGCGGTGACCCGGCCCTGTGGCTATGCCTCCCGGAGGCATTGAAACAGAACCCTGCCGGCGAAATCGAGCGGCTACCTCATTATCATAGCCCAAGATTTCGGAATTGGCTCCTCGACAATGGGCGCTCACCGGACGCTCCTTTGACGATAGGCGACCTCCTTCACCTGGGCTACGACCCTTCTCGTTTTAAAGAAATCGACGTGGACGGAGAACGTTACATTATCGAACGGGCGCAGGCTCGCTTACTTGACGAGCTGTTACGTCGCAAAGAGCACTTGGAAACCGTCAACGCTCAAGCAGAGTTGTTCGTAGCCGGCGTCCCCATCAAGAGCAACCCCATCGTGCTCATTGTCCGGGATAGAGGCAACATCTACGTGATGCGGCGGCGGATTCCCGCAATCCCCTGGAACGAAGCCCTCGAGCAAATGCAAACGGCGCCAAAGCTGAAACGCCTAGATCAGTCTATACGGTTTACCTCGACACTGAAAAAACTCCTCAGAAAAGCCCAATCCGGCGAGATTTCCCACGGGAGCGCGGGCCAGAACTCTTGTGAAACTCCCGCATACTTCGTCTCATGGAATCTAGACGGCAACCGTCCGCTCACCGTGGTGGAAAACGACGGAGCGAAACCCGCCGCTCTCTGGCTTACGTAACAAACAGAGTGGACGGCGGCGCTCACTTAGGGTACATCGTTTTTGTTGTCGGCGGTATCAGCTACAGCTCGCTTCCGTGAATAGGGCATAGAAGCTGCAAAGAAACGGCCAACGCTCACAGGAAAAGGTTTTCCTTTTTCTCTCGAGCGATAGTGGTTGTGGAGCTTAGGCCGTACGCGTGACCCGGAAAAACCACCGTGTCTTCGGGCAGCGAAAAAAGCTTTTCCGTAATGGATTTTTGAAGTGTCTGGTACGAACCGCCGGGTAAATCCGTTCTCCCGACGCCGCCTACGAAGAGCGTATCGCCGGTGATTACGTGACCGGGCCAGTGGAGACATATTCCGCCGATCGTGTGCCCGGGCGTGTGAATAACCTGCACTGATTCCCCACCAAAGCTAATAGAGTCGCCGTCCTTGAGGAAAACCGTCGCCGCAGGTGAAGCTTGGCCGCCGAACATAGCAAGCATGGCGCTGTTCGGATTGGTAAGCGCATCCGCCTCAGAGGCATGTATGGCAATGGGAGCTCCTGTAGCCTCGTGGAGGGCCTTGTTGCCCGCTACATGATCCACGTGGCTGTGGGTATTCACGATCATGGTGATTTTGGTGATACCGCGTTTGGCGGCCGTATCCAGGATCTCTTGAACCGAACCACCGGGGTCCACCACGATACCTTCCCCGGTTTTCTCATCGCCCAAAACGTATGCGTAGACAGCGAATCCACCTACTTGAATCTGCTCGATAACCATAAAATCCTCCTGCTATTGCCGGGGTTCGCCGGACTTAAGACGACTCAGTGGTCGGCTAACCCACATTGTTTAATGTAAGCGCATGGCCGGGGCGTTTGCGGGACCTTCAGGTGAGTACCCAAGCCAAAACCGGTCTCTTAGCGACACGCAGGCGGCGCGTATGCGCAGTAAGGCTCTTGAGCCAGATAGTTACCCGTATGCTCGTAGGCTCGTGCCCTACAACCGCCGCAGAAGCGCACATATCCACACTTTCCGCATTTTCCTTCAAGCTTCGAGAAGTTGCGCAGGTTCAGGAACAGCTCTGATTCACGCCAGATTTCGCCGAAACTCTTGTCGCGTACGTTTTCCGCTTGCACATCGAAGTAACCGCAGGGCTGGAGTGTTCCCGTATGGGACACGAACACAAAGGATATCCCGCCCAAGCATCCTCTCGTGTGGGCGTTTAACCCAAATGTCTCCGGAGTGACTTCGATGCCTTCGGCCTTAGCCTGCTGTCTCATGATACGATAGTACTGGGGAGCGCATGTAGCCTTTGTTTCAAGCTTCGTTGCGCGGCTGATTTCGTAAAACTCCAGGAGCGTTTCCTCATATTCGGCTGGATTCATTTCTTCGCCGGCCATGTCCTTCGCTCGTCCAGTAGGGACAAGGAGAAACACGTGGAAGGCCACGGCTCCTATGTCTTCTGCCATTTGGACCATGCGCCGGAGCGCTGCACGGTTACGCTTCGTAAGGGTTGTGTTTATTTGAACTCCCACGCTGTGAGCGCGGAGGTTCGCTACTCCATCCAACGCCGCTCGGAAAGCTCCCGACACTTTGCGGAATTCGTCGTGCTCCTCGGCCGTGGGGCCGTCAAGGCTGATGCTGACCCGCGGAATGCCGACTCTTGCTATTCGTGCGGCCATTTCGGCGTCCACTAAGACACCGTTGGTAGCCAACACGGGACGCAAACCCACATCTCGAGCATACGCGGCAAGCTCGAAGAAATCGGATCTCAGCAGCGGCTCACCCCCGGTCATAATCAAAATGGGCTTCCCGACTTGCGCAATCTCGTCGACGAGTTTCTTGCCTTCGGCGGTAGTAAGCTCGTCGGGATCCACATGGGTAGAAGCCCCTGCTCTGCAATGCACGCACGCTAGGTTGCAGGTGCGAGTCATCTCCCAGGCAACAAGTCTCAGTTCGCTTTGTTTCACTCAGTTCCTCATATTTAGGTGCTAAACACAGGTCGTCTCTATCGTGTAATGGGTTTACAGTCGTAATCGTTCGCGGGATGTAAGGGGGCTCATTGGCGGCGCGACGGCAAGGAGATTGATCTCCGGCCCTCCCGGTAGTGATTCGATATGCACGTCCTATTCATTGTTGAAAATTACTTACGATTAAAGCGTCCGTAGCGGAAAGAAGCTTCCCGATAAGGGGTATCCCACCTCGTTACGCATCGCAATGTCCGGACTAACCACCCGACGTTTGTTGTTGTTGGTCTGCTCGCAACTTTGGCAGTTTGTTGTAGTGACGTTCACCGGGTAAAGAACAGCCCTAAGCTTCTCGACTGCTTTCAAAAAAGTCGAAGGCAGCATTCGAAGCAGCTAAAATAAATACTTCCTAAGCTATACTTTCTATGGTATCTTATTAGATTCCGTTGTCAAGTCAAAAAAGTAAAATGTCTCCTGGAGCCACCCAGCGCACTGTCGCGAGCTGGTCCGCGCCTTTGGGACGGCTCTGGGTCCGGGGGCCAGTGGTGGCGACTCTCAGCAGTGGGTAAGATACCGGATTTTTACCCATCTTTCTCTTTAAATTTACTTTTGCAACAGCCTCGCCGCCTCAAGCGCATGATATGTAATTATCATGTCCGCGCCCGCGCGTCTGATGGACGTCAACGTCTCCATCATGCAGCGGTCATAGTCTATCCATCCGTTGGCGGCGGCGGCCTTGAGCATCGAATACTCACCGCTCACATTGTAGGCTGCCAGCGGCAGGTCGAAGGTGTTCCGTACGCGCCAAATGACATCGAGGTAAGGGAGAGCCGGCTTCACCATGATGATGTCCGCTCCCTCATCCACATCCAATCCGACTTCCCGAATGGCCTCGTCCGAGTTTGCAGGGTCCATCTGATAGGACTTGCGATCGCCGAATTGGGGCGCAGACTGGGCTGCTTCACGGAAGGGTCCGTAAAAAGCGGAGGCGTATTTCGCCGCGTATGACATAATCGGCGTCATCTCGTGGCCGCTCTCATCCAGGGCCTCACGGATCGCCTCGACCCGACCGTCCATCATGTCGCTCGGCGCGACTATATCGGCCCCGGCCTGGGTGTGTGAAACCGCCATTTTGGCGAGGAGATCCAAGGTGGAATCGTTGTCAACTTCGCCGTTCACAATGCGACCGCAATGACCGTGATCGGTATATTCACATAGACAAACATCCGTGATCACCACTAAATCAGGGTATTTATTCTTGATGGCTCGGATGGTCTTTTGGATGATGCCCTCTCTCGCATAGGCCTCAGTGCCCACTTCATCTTTTTTCTTGGGGAGCCCGAACAGCAAAACCGCCGGAATACCCCGGGAAACCGTTTCTTTCAGCTCTTTTATGAGCATATCCGGGGACAATTGGAATTGATCCGGCATGCCGGATATAGCGTTTTTTATGCCTTGACCGTGTGTTACGAAGAACGGCTGAATCAAATTCCGCACGTCGAAACTCGCTTCGCGAACCATGCTTCGCAAGGCCTCAGTACGGCGAAGACGTCTTCCCCTGTAAGCCGGGTATTGCATATACAGACTCCTGATTGTGAACGAAAAGGGCTGCTGTAAACGTTCATTGACGATAGTTACTTTGTAGGGAATACCATTTGTGACACGCGCACTCCATGAGGCGACGTACCGGCCTCTCAAGGCCGCCGCACCCCTACAGCTCTTGATTTTATAATTCCCTCGGAACTATGTCAACGCGGCCCCTGCCCTTCACCGGAGTGGGAGAGCATGATAAGCTGTTGTGAAGGAATGCGCCTTCAACAGGCGCGTATGGGTCCTCGCGTGAAGACGTGCGCCATTGCGGACGTGAGTTCTAATAAGTTTAAAAAACGCGTCCGTGACCAGTATAGACAAACACTACGTAAACCGGTGAATGAACGAATGTCCACGTTTCATTGTATTACTCCTGAAAACACCCGTGATCTTAGGGTCTTGTTCATCTTTGCCCACCCCGACGATGAGGTTTTTGTCGGTGGGGCCATGAGGATGCTGTTGGACTACGGGGCCGACGTATACGGCGTTTGGCTCACATCGGGCGACTTTTTCGGCCCAGGCGAGAAGCGAGAGAAGGAACACTCCGGCGCCATGGAGGCGCTTGGCCTGGCTCGCGATCACATTAGGCTGCTGCGCTTGCCTGACATGAGATTGATTCACTCACTCGAGCAGGGCGTGAGCGCCGTAACCCAATTGATCGAGCGCATCCACCCTGATGAGATCTATGTCACGGCGTATGAAGGCGGGCATCCGGACCATGATAGCGCTAATTTCGTCGCGTACGAGAGCACCCGACGCGCCGGCGTACGGCCTCTCATACGTGAGTATCCGTTGTACAACGGCACAGGGCCGATCCTTCTCTGGCGTTGGCGTATCAATTCTTTTCCTCCAGACGGGCCTGAACCCGAGACTATTCCGCTCAACAAGCGCGCTGTAGATTGTAAACACCGTATAATGCGGAACTATCCCAGTCAGTGGCTTTATATGGGGCCGGCAAGGATAACTACCCTCTCCGGGAAAATGCTCTCGACGGGCGAACCCGTCCGCACGTGTCCGTGGGACAGGGATCATACCCAACGTCCGCACACCGGCAAGCTCAATTATGAACGCTGGTTCAATCGCTTCATGAAGATTTCGTTTAAGGACTTCAGGCGCGCAGTAGAGCATGTGACGACATACAGGTGATGCGAAGTGCTCATGATTCCGGCTCCTCAGCCCAAGAAGCTTGCGACGCGAAAAGCCGCTTCGGTGGGCCATGGAGCAGCGTTTCGGATACGGCGTTAGGGCCACGAGGCGCGCTTGGACAGCCGCCCTTCCCTATGGAAAACAGCAGGGGCCGATCACTTGAGGCGCTCGAGTGTTTTCGCGAATTGCGGCGAGTCCCGCAGTGAAGCAAAGACATCATCAGCGCTGATCTTAGCTCGTTCCGAATAGCCCTTATCTATTGCGAGATTCAGAGAATTCAGAGCGTCCTGTTTACGATTCAACAACGCGTATGCTCCCGCCAAATTATAGAAGAGCCGAGGGTTTTTCGGTTCCGCCAGCGTAGCTTTTTCCATCCATGGAACAGCCCCAAGAAGATCGCCGGTCATTGCCAGGGCTAATCCATACGGTCCATATAGGGCGGTGACGTCCTTGTGCGCCCCGATTACCGGGTTCAATGTGTCGAGCGCCTCATGGGGCTTCCCTTCTTCGAGAAACAGCGTTGCAGCGTTCGCATACGCTTCGGGCAGAAATGTCTCAGACGTCATCACCTTCTTGTAAGTGGCCATAGCTGCGGAACGCAACCCGACTCGCGTGTAAGCCGCGGCTAATGAATACATCATCTCAGGATCTTGGTTCGAAGACAAAACCGCTTTTTTATATTCGTCGATGCCCTGTTCGATCTCACCGTTTTCCACGTAGTAGCTCCCCAGCATTTTGTGGATCTCCGGGTTCTCGCCCGGCAGGCGCGCAATACGGTCCAGGGCCGCCTTTGCTTCGGTTTTCTTGCCGGCCCAGTGGAGCGTCTTGGCTAGATTAAGATCACGCATGGCGAAAAAAGAATTGTCCAATGCGTTCATCACTCGAGCGTAAACTTCCTGCTTCCGTTGAGGTGAAAGAATTGTGGGCAATGTCACCAGATTCTTCTCCACCATGTGATCCAGCAACAATTCCGCCAAGTATTGATGCGCCGGGATTGTAGGATGCACATGGTCGAGAAAACTTTCGGCGCCGGGGATTCCCGACGTCTTCCCCGAACGTTGGATATGGGAGTTCAAAGCCGCCGAGAACCTCAGGAGGTGAGCAGGCGCAGTCCCTCCCACGCTCTGAATGGCCGACTCAATGGCGCTGATACAGCGGAGGGGGCACACATCCAAATCCTTCGCCTGGACAAAGGCTCGTTGAGCTTCCTCATATTTTCCCAGCGCCACAAGGGCTTTTCCCTTGTAAAATAGTGTGTGAGCATACAGGGGATCGCGCTGTTCCAAGGCGCCAAGCGCTTCGAGGGCTTTTATCGGGTTATGGTCTATGTCGGCTGCCGCTTGCGTCAATTCCGTGTCATAGTCCCGCTGTTCGGCTTGGGTCAGTTCCTTACGATGTTGTGACTTAAATGGAGAGAAATCCTCAAGGTTTGACGGTGGTTGAACAATTATGAGCGGGACATGCGCGGTGTCGCAGAGTCTTACAATTTCCTGAAGATTTTCCCTAAACTCCGCTATGACGTTATGAGTGAATTCTTCATCACGATGATACAAATCAAGGCCTGCGCTTCGGTCGAGTATGGCTGACACCTCGGGTTTGAGAGAGCGATCGGCGGCAGGGGTTTGGGCATTGAGAGCAGCGGTGGGAGTGGGCAAGACAGGCCGTAAAACACTTTGCAGCGCCTGATACACAGCGAGTTTCTCGGCTCCTGAGAGAATCCTGTTCAGAACAGCTCCCCGTCGCTTTACATCGGAATACGTTCGGCTTTCGAGAAATTCGTTGTGCCCCATATAAACAATGATCGCATCCGGCTGAAACGCCAGGCATTCTTGAACGATCGGCACGATGCGGTATGAAGCGTACGAGATACCGCCCGCGTTAATAACCTCAAACTTCCTCTGCGGATCGGATGCGCTCAGGAGCTCTTCGAGCCACCTGGGGACTGAGGTTCGGCCGTCGAAGGGGTGTCCGTACGTCGTTGACCCGCCGACACAAAAGACTCTGTAGGTTCCCGGCGTTTTGGCGACGGTGAATTCCGATTCGTTGAAAAACTTCAGCTTGCCGGGAGCGGTTTTCGCCACGCCGTGAGAGACTTGGAAGAGCGGGCTCCCGGAAGTAAATGTACCCCCGGCCTCGGAAGAAGGCGTCGTCGAAGCAAACCCTGCGAAACGCAAAGCGATCTCCGACATACCAAGTATCGCGCAGGCCACCAGCAACCCCAGTAGAGCGTCTCGCATGAACGATCGGGGTTTGTGAGCGCTCTGAATAGTGGATTTTCGTTCCTGTTCAGATGTTTTGGTCTTGGATCGCCGCCGTTTCGCCATTTAGTCAAGCCTTCAGTAAAATGGATAACGCCGATGAGTGGCAGGACTCCACGTGCGCGCCTCTCAACAGGTGTGCCTTCTGTGGCGCTCTATTGAATGAAAATCACACGTCCAGGCTCATCGACGTATTATCGTAACACTATTCCGCTCTTGGGCAAATACTTGAGATTTGTAAGGGGAAAACGTTGCGTGGCGCCGTAATTAATTCATGCTCGCAGCGGAACTCATTATAGCAAGCATAAACCGGATGCAATTTCTCAATAATTGTTGTAAAATGGCACGTGAGACGAGAAACCATAAACGGAATACTTACAGAGAGCGCTTCTCGGGCAACATTATTCGTAACCCATGAGTAGCCGATAATAGCCTTAAGTATTAGATATTTAGTCACGGACGTGAAGATCAGTGTTTATCTGATGATGAACGATTTAGTCTGATAACCGTCTGCCGCGTATCTCGGCGATATTCTGCGGTGCATTACGAAAAAGCAATGCTCACCAGTTTATCCGCAGTTTCAGCGTGGCGACCTTTCGTTGGAAGCCTTGCCCATTAGGAGACCGGCGCGACCGGTCACAAACGGTGAACCCACTTCCGCACATGTGAGTTAAAGGGTGTTTGGAATGAGAATTGTCGTACTTGCAGTGATGTTCGTGTTTGTCGTGATGTCATACAGCTTGACCTGGGCGCAAGTGAAATGGTCCGCACCTGTGAATACCTATCCGAAGCAGTGGTCCACCGGCACGCCGCCTCCGCCCTTTTATGAGCGTGCGCCGGCCGGGACTCCGGAGACTGAGGCTCCGCCTGCGCCGGGGATGCAAGCCGCCGCGCCGCCTGTGGATCCCAGCTATTACAATCAGCCTGCGGATGAGAATCACGGCCTTTTCCGGCGTCTTAAACCACGATTTTCCGGTAATCCCTTTATTCGCCCTCCTATGTATCCATAATCGGTTCACCGGACGTGACGAGCCTTTGCGCGCGGTGAATGTCGGAAGGGAGACATATCTCCCTTCCACACCACTTCTCATTGCGGAGGCGGTGGATCTAAACGCCGACGGCGTCCGTGTACCTCCCTTGCTCTATGCTCCAACTGTTTGCGCGTCGGCTAATGCGATCTTCACCGCATCCACAACATCATCCTTCGGCACAAGTGTAGTTGTCTTCGTGCGTCGATCACGCAGCTCTGCCTTTCCTTGAGCGAGCGCCTTCTTACCGACCGTGACCCTATACGGAATTCCGATGAGATCTGCGTCCTTGAACTTAACTCCCGGTCTTTCATCTCTATCGTCGAGCAAGGTGTCGATTCCCGCTTCCAAGAACTGCGAGTAAAGCCTCTCGGAAGCAGCGTCTATGTCCTCGTTTTTAGCTCCCAGCGGCGTAATCACCACCGTATAGGGCGCCAAGGCCGCTGGAAAAATAATGCCGTCCTCATCATGGTTTTGCTCTATGGCCGCTGCCAGCACTCGGCTTACGCCGATGCCGTAGCAACCCATGACCATGAGCTGTTCTTTGCCGTCGGCATCCAAAAAACGTGCATTCATCGCTTGAGAGTATTTAGTACCCAGTTTGAAAATGTGCCCGACTTCTATGCCCCTGGTGAGCTGCAAGCGCCCTTGACACTTTGGGCACGTGTCGCCTTCCACGGCGAGCCGGAAATCGCCGAACGCGCTTACGGTCACGTCGCGGGTGGGGTTTACTCCCGTGATATGGGCGTCCGCCTCGTTGGCTCCCAGCACAGCTGTTTCCATGGCGGCTACGGCGTTATCGGCCAGAATTCGGACATTCTTGAGATTTAGCGGACCTGAAAAACCCCGTGAGGCGCCTGTAACTTCTTCGATCACGGCGTCGGCGGCCAACTGAAGATCTTGAATCCCGAGATAATTTTTCACCTTTACGTCGTTCAGTTCGTGATCGCCTCGCAGCAGGACCACAACTGGGCCATTTTCCGTCATGAGGATCAGCGTCTTAATAATGGCCGCAGCAGGGACGTTGAGGAAGGCGCAGATCTCCTCGATGGAACGTGCGTTCGGCGTCGCCACCTTGCTCATTGTCTCTTCAGACTCGTTTTGGGCCGCTGTAGGCGCGTGTACTTGGGCTTTTTCCATGTTTGCAGCGTAATCGCAGCTGTCACAGGAGACAACCACGTCCTCACCTGTGTCCGCCAGGACCATAAATTCATGCGAAAAGCTGCCGCCGATAGGTCCGGAGTCGGCTTCCACGGCCTTGAACGCCAGACCGCACCGCGTAAACACACGCTTGTACGCCTCTCGCATATTCTCGTAAGAGGTTTCCGCAGCCTCGTCGGATATGTCAAAGGAGTAGCCGTCTTTCATTATGAATTCACGGCCGCGCATGAGTCCGAAGCGCGGCCGAATTTCGTCTCGAAATTTGGTCTGTATCTGATACAAATTCAGAGGCAGGTCACGATAGGATCGCACATCCCGCCGAACCAGGTCCGTAATGACCTCTTCGTGAGTCGGCCCTAAGCAACATTCTCTGTCGTGCCGATCGGTAAATCGCAGCAGCTCCGGTCCATAAACCGCCCATCTACCGGATTCAATCCATAATTCAGAAGGTTGTACCATAGGGAGAAAAACCTCCAACGCGCCTGCGGCATCCATTTCCTCGCGCACCACCTGCTCTACCTTTCTCAATGACCTATATCCCAGTGGCAAGTATGAGTACACGCCTGAAGTCAGCTTCCGTATCATGCCCGCCCTGAGCATCAACTTGTGGCTAATTACCTCCGCATCCGAAGGGTCTTCCTTCAAAGTAGGCATGTGCAGTCGTGTCATCCTCATGGGCGGCGCCTCCTGGTTGTCTATAGCTAATGTTGAATGCGATACGGACACGGCGATTGGGTTTACGCCTCAAGCCGAATCCAAAAGGGGATGATACCTTATTCGCAGCGACACGCCAAGGCGCGGTCAACGAGCGCTTGGACAACACAAATTCACATCCCCCGTGACGCGCAGGCCTGTTCACGAGATCGGCGCGTGTACGCCTCAGTGTTGTGGGAGCTTGGCGTATATGCTATTTTTTTAAAAATCATGAGCGGGATTGCTATGTCTCCTACCCTAAAAAGCCGGGAACTCTACGAGAGGGCCGAAGCCGCATTTAAACAGGCCAATCCTTGCCTATTGTGCCCGAGAGCATGTGGAGTGAATCGCCTTTCCGGCGAACGAGGCTATTGCGGCGCGGGTCCGCTGCCTCGCGTAGCCGGAACAATGCCTCACGGGGGTGAAGAACCCGTGCTCACGGGAACAGGCGGCGCGGGAACGATCTTCTTCTCCGAATGTAATCTTCACTGCGTGTACTGCCAAAATCATCAGATCAGCCAAGGCGGCCTGGGGAGTGAAATCTCTACAGAGGAGCTGGCTCGTGAATTTCTCGGTTTGCAAGCCGCAGGGTGCGTCAACATCGAGCCTGTGTCGCCAAGCCATTATCTACCGTGGTTCTTGGAGGCCTTGGCGCATTCCGTGGAGCAGGGATTGAATCTCCCTGTCGTGTACAACACAAACGCCTATGAATCGAAAGACACCTTAGAAATATTGGACGGTGTCGTAGACGTATACTTACCCGATTTGAAGTACGCGGACGAGGCCAAGGCCTTGCTTTACTCCCACGCAAAGGAATACGTTCAGATGGCGAGGGCCGCGGTTATACGCATGCGTCGGCAGGTGGGTCGGGTCACTTTAGATCATAATGGAAATGCCGTGAAAGGCTTGATTGTTCGGCATTTGATCTTGCCGGACGATGTTTCGGGAACAAGAGACACTTTGTATTGGCTGGCCGACAATCTCCCACCATCGACGAGCCTATCTCTCATGGCGCAATACTCACCATTGCACAACGCATGCGCGTACCCTGGACTGAATCGAGTAATCAGCGAATCCGAATATGAGGCGGCGGTATCTTTGGCATGGGAGCTAGGATTCACAAACGTATTTATCCAAGAGCCGGCTGCGCAAGTAATGGGGATACCGGATTTCACAGAGGCGACACCGTTTTGTTGGGATGGACCGTAAATAGTCGGGCCGGAGGCCTTCTCCGGCGGTTAGACGCAGGGACGAAGGAGTCACACATGCAAGCAAGGACGTTCGAGCTGGAATTCGCGAAGTTCATACAAAGATTCCATGATGATATTAGAGAACGCTTCCTGGAGGACACGTTACATAAACGCGAAATCCTAACGCATTACCAATTGGCGGAACCCATGTTGGTCGAAGTGGCTGATGGAATCTTGTCTGAATTCACCAAGAACATAGATAAGAGAACGCCCGTAGAGGCCATAGCCGACCGGTACGTACAACTGGGAATTCGCTGCTGTGATGACGGCCTGAGCTTTTCTGAAATGACACGGGTATTCATTCTGCTCAAACGACATATTTGGCTGTTTTTTCAAGAAAGCAATTTTGCCGGCCAACCATTCGACGTACGCTCTATTGTGGCGCTGAATAACAGAACCACTTTGTTCTTTGACCGCGCTATGTACTATTTCCTAGTGGGTTTCGAACAGACTATGGCGGACGAGACGAGTGAACTGGAGTCGTTTTATAAGGCGTTCCTGGGCAGACTTCGGAATGATCTTGGGCTCAACAAGGAAGAAGCTGACTAGCTTGGCGGCTATCGAGCTGACGTAAGGAGCGAATATCTCGGATCAGGGCTTTCTCTGTTTTCCGTGAAAGAAAGACATCGTGACTGCTCGTAAATATGGTAAAGGTTTGAATTTGGAATCGGTCAATGGATTGAGCTACGGCTATCCCCATTGGCCCGGAGCCATTGTAGCGGCTCGACCCCCGATGCGCTTGCCACAGAATACGTATACGCCGGTAATGTCCCGGCGTATACGGCGCTCCTAAACCATTGTGCGGGTCGAGTGAACTTTAGGGAACAACCTTGACGGAATAGCCGAACTTGTCTCCGTTTTCGTGGCGGTACTCGACTTTGACTTTCTCGCCCACCGCCGGCCTGCGGAAGGGCGAGAATTTTGTCTTGAGCCCGACTCTCAAATTCATTACTTCAGGCGTGTCGGATTCATCAGTGACTTTGATGGATAAGCTCTTGGGCGATGACGCCACTACTTCGCCTTGTATCGACTTGAATTTTTTGTCGTCCGAAGCGGAAGCGTTTGTCTGCGTATCTTCCTTGGTCGTCTCGGCCTTAGGCGCGGGCTTGGCCGTGGGCTGAGTGGTCGCAACCTTCTTGGGCGTGCGGGCACGGCGTGGGGTATACCGCGTACTGGGCCGTTCCACGGACGCTCTTCTCTCGCTACGAGACCTTGATGGAGACCAATTGGGATCAGCCACATGCGCAGGAGGTCTGTTGGAACATGTCGCTCTCGGTGAGGCGCACGGGGCTTCTACACTTGAGCCGCCACCACCACCCTCGTCGCCTTCCACTGTGCGACACACGGCGGTGCTTGGGGGCGCAGGGGGATAACACTGCACTGAAGCAGCCATAGGAGTCAAACTCACGATCTTTGTCGCCTTCATGTAGCCGTCTTCAAGGATGAAGTCTACCGCTATACGTTCGCCGATGCACGGACGTCTGTTCGGAAGAAATTTGGTGCGCCAGCCGACATTGACTTCGGCGCATTGATTCCCTGATTTCACGGTCATGCTGCGCCACCCGTGGTCGAGAACCGTGCCCTTAAAAGTGCAAATTCGATAAGCTTGCGCCGGTGGTATTACCGACAGCAATAAAGCCGCAACGGCTAAGAAAATGGCGGAGACGGCAAGTTTCCGGCACATACTGGACCTCCTGGTTTGGGGCGCGACTGATGTCTGAATGCACGGCGAAACGCTCGCCTAAGCAATAAAGTGCACTATACATAGTAGTTTACATTCAAAATGTCAAGTAAATTGCTCTATCCAGCAGGTAATCCAATAATTTATTTACCATAGATAACTTTGAACATATCGACGCTCGATCCCTTGCCCGTCCACCTTTCGTGTCTTATCAACTCTTTAGGAGGATAACATCAGATGGGAATGTTCAACGAAGGTTCTCACGAACCCGATATTATCAAAGAAATGGCGGAGGGACTCGGCAGCTCGGGAATTCGCCTGGAAGAAATACTCGACAAAGTGACGACAGCGAAAACGCGCATATGCTTGCTGATGAGCGGGGCTGCTTCGGATAATCAGAATGCTCGACGTGAACGCATTGAGCGAACAAATGAGGCAATAGGGGAATTCAACACGCTTGTGGACAAAGCGGAAGACGCCCTTCGATGGCTCTTGATACAGCGCGAGGCTTGCGGATTTCGAACCCACAAGAACGTGCATGTTCATTACCCCATACCACCGCAGATGAGAATGCTGAAGAATGAAGCTTCGGAGTAAATACTTCCTTCTGCTTACGCTCGGCGCTATGCTCAACGTGACTCATGGGATTTTGGCGTACGCTGCGCCTGCAACCGGCCCCACGGTGTGGGTTGTGCTGTTTTATTCTCCGGATTGTCCTCAATGTGAAGCAATAAGTGATGTAGTAACAATGCTGCGAATGGAGCCGAACGTGCGCACCCGCAGGGTCAACATAGAAAAGGATACTAACTACGCTTTGTACAAAGCGCTGGAAGGGCTTCACGGTTCTGAACCGTTTGCCGTACCGTTACTCATCGTGGGAGAACATATTCTTATCGGGGGGGAACAAATCCGCAACAAATTGCATCGTATATTAGAGTCATACCGTTCGACCGGCGCAGAATTGCCGTATTTGGGTCCGTGGGGCGCGAAGGCGACGCATTCCCGCCGGAAGTAAAGCAATTACGCCGATGGCGTAAGATTTGTATGACGGTGAAGTAAGTCGGCGCTTGAATTTGTCTATGCTCTGTTGACTCGTGCAGGCGTCCGCTATACTTTAGAAGCAATTACATTGAGGAGTAATAGAAATGTTCAACATCGACGAAGAATCAAAAAAGTATTTTCAGACTAAGCTCAGCGGCTCGCAGGCCCTTCGAGTCTTTTTCGGCGGCTATGGTTGAGGCGGACCCAGCATGGGTTTGGCTCTGGATGAGCCTCATGACGAAGATAAATCCTATACCGTTGAAGACGTTCCTGTTATTGTAGATCCCTTTGCTTTGAAAATCATCACCGAAGCGGGCGGCATAAAAATTAAACAGAGCATTTTCGGTCCTACCGCTGAACTTACCCGCGCAGCAAGCGGTGAATGTAGCTGCTGACAGAGGATGCTCCATGCCTATTTTCGAGTTTCAGTGTGAAATATGCGGTAAGGAATTTGAACGGCTGGTATTCAGTTCCGATGAACCCATCGTAACGTGCCCGCAGTGCGGCTCGGAAAAAAACAGGAAGCTTTTATCAAAGTTTAGCTGTTCAGGGATCGAGCGTAGCCTGAGTCATTCATGCGGAACCCGCAGCGGTAGTTCCTGAGGATAATTATGCGGTCGCGGTCAGCGGCCTAGCGGTAAACAAAAGCGCAGCCTTCGGGTTTCGCTTTTGTTTATTGTAAGGGGGTTCACCGTTTCCTCGTTCGGAGG
>JBBRBO010000061.1:0-21600 GCA_038205805.1 Desulfomonilales bacterium | reverse complement strand
GTTTTACGTGAACGACCCCTCCGGATCATTGTTCAGCCGCTGGTTGAACGGGTATCAATTTTCGCTTCCCCTTATGACCATTCTGCTGGTTCATGAGATGGGGCACTTCATCGCCGGCCGCTACTATCACCTTGATGTGACGTTACCCTATTTCATCCCGGCCATTCCTCCCCTGGGGACTTTCGGCGCAATCATCAAGATCAAGTCACCTATTCCGACATTGCCGGCGCTGGTTCGTGTGGGAGCGGCCGGTCCTCTGGCGGGCGCGGCGGCGGCTATACCTCTTTTGGCCGTGGGCTTGCATTATTCCCAGGTCCTCCCCCTACAAACGGACACCGGCCCTGCCATGACATTTGGATCATCGCTGCTCTTCGAGGCGCTGTCGTGGCTTACCTTGGGAGTGTTCTCTTCTCAGGCCACTATTATTCTGCATCCTATGGCTTTGGCCGCATGGTTCGGCCTATTCGTCACATCCATGAACTTGCTGCCCATCGGTCAACTGGACGGCGGTCATGTGGCCTGCGCCCTCTTTGGGCGCTCGGTAGGACACGTAGTCGCCACGATTACGTTGGCGGCTCTCATGATTTTGGGATTGTCCCTATGGCCGGGATGGCTGTTTTTTGGTCTCTTGACCCTCTTTCTGGGGACGAAACACCCACCTACCCTGTACGAGGAGGTGCGCTTGGACTCAGTCGGGTACGTGCTGGGGTGGCTGGCGGTTATCCTTTTCGTTATCTCCTTCACTCCCGTTCCCATCGGCGGAGTAGCGCTTTCCGACCTTGGCAATTAGAGGCCAACCGGGGAGCCACACGATCAACTCTTCGGTTGACCCACCACGTTGAGCAGAAACTCCTCTATAGCTTGTCCGGTTTGCTCCCAGGTGGGATGGGCGGCGAATCGCTCCAGACCGGCAATGCCCATGCGGGTCAACTCGGCCCGGTTGCGGGTCAAATAGGCCAGATTGTCTGCGATAGCGCGAGCATCGCCCGGTGACACGAGAAACCCAGTGCGGTTGGGAGTAACCGTCTCGCAGGCGGCGCCCGTATTGGAAGCTATGGCGGGAAGCCCGAAGCCCATTCCCTCAAGGTAGACCAACCCAAATCCCTCGTACGACGAAGGGACGGCCAACACGTGGGCTGACGCGTACCTTTGCAGCAGCTCGGCTCGAGGCACGGGGCCATGAAGGGTGATGTTATCCATTAAGGCCTTGAATTCGATGAGTTTGTTGATGTGGGCGGCGTATTCCACGTCGGCATTACGGGCGCCCACCACGTCCAAGCGCCAGGATTGTTTCGGCAGAAGAGACACAGCCTCCACGAGCGTATGGAGTTCCTTTCGAGGAATCAAACTCCCTACGAAAAGGATTCTCAAGGGGCCAGGTTCCTCGCTGCGACGGTGAACCTCGTCTGCGCTTAGAGCAGGACGGTCATCTCTCCCCGGATAGGCCAAAACCGACCGCGTCGGCCCGATGAGGTCCTCTACAGACCTGCGCGTGGTTTTGCTGTTGTAAATAAAGCCGTCCAGGGAGGCTAGGTAACGCTTTTCCACAAAGCTATAGGCTCGGTTATGCCAGGGCTCTCTCAGCTCATTGCACCTGAGGTGGTGCACGATGGAAACCAGAGGCGTCCGGCGTCCGGCCTTGAGCGCACGATTGAGCAAGACCAGCGACGGATGATTCAGCTCGTCCTGAATAACGACGTCCAGGTCCTCCGCGCCCATCTCCCTAAACAAGGACGGTGAGAAGTTATCAAGTAGGTGTTTCGGATAGGTCTTCCACGGTCGCGAAATAATCCGCGCCGTGTGCCCCTGCGATTCGAGATATGTGACCACTTTGTCGTCATAGAGAAAGCCGCCGGTCAACAGATCCAGCTTTCCGTAGATTACGAGGCCGATATTCACAGCTCTTTTGCGTATTTAGCCCAGGCGATGTCGTTCTCCCAAATCTTTACCTTGAGGAGACGGATATTCGGCGTCGTTATCCTTTTCGCCAGCTTTTCCAGACATATACGGGAAAGATGTTCGATGCTGGGGTTCAAGCCTTTGAACTCGGGTAGTTCATTGAGAATCGCGTCCCTAAAATACGCCACCAGCTCGTCTAGGGCGGCTTCTAGGTCCACGATGTCCACGAGATAGCCGTGCTGGTCAAGTTCAGGGCCCTTTAGCTGCAACTCAAGTTTATAGTGATGTGAATGCTCGCTGTTTTCGGAACCCCAATCTCCTCCAAAGAGGAAATGTCTCCCTATGAATTCACGCTGCACTGCGATGGTGTAGATTCCGCTTTTGTCGTTCATTTTTGGTTCTCGTATGTAAAAATTACCTGGAGTGTCTCTCCAGGAGTGAGGTCTATGAGTTCGTACGCCTCTTTGGCCCGCTCGATGGGAATGCGGTGGGTAATGAGACGTTCGGGCCGAACGGCCTCCAGCATGCGCACGGCAAAGTGCAAACGCCGGTTTTTGGTGAAGCGGCCTGAGAACGAGGGGTGAATTCTACTCACCTGGCTACTCTTTATGGTGATTGCGCTGCGGTGAAAGTATCCGCCCAAGTCAACCTGCGTACGCTTTTCCCCGTACCAGGAGCCGATAACCACACGGCCCGAATAATCCGTTAGATGGATAGCCATATCTAGGGCCTCGGGATTACCGCTTAATTCGTAGGTGAGGTCCGCTTGCCCGGACGGATTGTTCTCTTTGAGCCGCCTGAGTATCTTTTGAAAACCCGCAGAATCGTTGGGGCTGAAGGTCTCATGCGCGCCTAATGCCAGGGATTCCTTTCGACGCAAGGAATGGGCGTCCACGGTCAACAGATTGGCGAGGGGCATTTGACTCAAGAGCGCGCACGTGAGCAATCCCACGACGCCCTGCCCCAAGGCTACCACTTGCTCACCGATAACCGGCGCGCCGTCCATAACGAAGCTGACCGCCGTTTCCATATTCGGGAGAAAGAGCATATCCTCAGGTGATGCTTCGTCCGGCACAAGAACGAGTTGGTGTACGGGTGTGCAGAAAAGGCTCTCGTGCGGATTAAATGCAAACACCATCCGGCCCAGCCATTCTTTGGGGACGTCTTTGCCCATCTCTATAACTTCACCCACCGCGCTGTATCCGTATTTCGTGGGATACTGAAAGCCGCCGGCCAGAGCAGGGATACTCTCATCTAAAGGAACGTGTTTCGGCCACTGCCCTCGGAACAGCAGCATTTCCGTGCCTGGACTAATAGCTGACCGCACGGTCTTAACGACAACCTCACCCGGTTCAGGTCGGGGTAATTCCTCTTCCATCAATTTTATGTGAAAGGGGCCTGCAAATTGAAGTGCTACGTTTTTCAAATTAGATCCCCCCAGAGAATCAGGTCATCACCCAGCCATTTGTGGTCGAAATTGTTCAACTTAAGATTGCCTGCGGATTGCCCGAGATCGCTTACGGCGCGCAGACCACCTACGAGCACGGGAGCGATGGTCATTACCAGATAATTGGCGATCCTCTCCGACAAAAAGCTGGTGATGATTCGCGCCCCACCTTCCACCATGACGCTTCTATGGCCCAGTTCATAGAGCAGAGCCAGCATGATGTTGAGATTTACCAGGCCGTTCTCCTCGCGAGGAACCACCAGGACGGTAGCGCCCGCTTTTTCCAGCGCGGTCCGTCGCTTTTCGTCGGCATTGTTTGCGGAAATAATGGTCGGGGGCCGTGAGGATGAATTGCTAAGCAATTTGCACGACAAGGGCAAGCGTAAACTCGTGTCAACCACCACCGGCGCAGGGCTCGGCCCACGAACGAGCCTGGTATTCAGTCGCGGGTCATCGGAAAGGACTGTGCCGATGCCGACGAGAATGGCGTCATGGGTCGCTCGAAGTCGATGGGTTAATGTGAGGGACTGTTTGCCGCTTAGTGCAAGCGATTCACCTGGGCGAGCGTAAATACACCCATCCAGACTTTGAGCGTAACTAAGAGTAACAAACGGACGTTTGTGTCGTAACGGATATTCAGCGGACTGAGCCCGCAACGCTTGAACAAACTGCATACCGCCCAGCTCTCTCTTGAATGGATACGAATTCGCGATCCAAAAGTGACGTTAGGAAAACCTGCCGTAACGGATAAAGATCTCACTCGTCTGGATCATTTGAAAGCGAATCGGCGGCACGCTCGACACAGTAAACACGTTTGACGACACTCCCCATAAGGGAAAGCTTTTGGATTTGAGGCGCCGCAGTCTACATGTCTGCGTGAGAGTTGGGCGGAGCCTTCATGGAGCGTCGTCAAACGGGGCCGGCGTGTTCCTAAAGCCTGCGTAGGCTAATGGAAAGAAAGAACCGCCTTCATGCGCCCTGGGCTAAACCTACCGGATTTCGACTTAAATATTCAGAAGTTCGGCACGGAACACTAGCACGATAACCGCCGACATACAAGCCGCAGCTCAATGTCGCAACGGTTCTCCGAACCCGTAGGGCAAAATCACACAAAGAAAGGGAGCCATGACGCGTTGGTCATAACTCCCTAAAACGGAACCTTAGACCGTGAGGGCGACGATTACCTAAGAGCGGAATCGCCGGGGTAGCCTCAGCGGATGGACAGGACTAAATACTCGCGAGCAAGGAAGCCTTAGCGCGAGACAACTGTAGTTTTGTCGTAAGCTGCCGATGCGCATCCGGATCACTCGTGCTATCCATAGCGTTCAGCGATTGCTCCAACATCTGTATTTCCGCAGCTACTGCCGTAGGATCGACTTCTTCGCGTGTAAAGGCTTCGTCTACCAATACGGAAACCGAGTCTTTCAGCACTTCGCAAAAACCTACTCCAACGGCGAATGAGACGAACTGATCGTTCTCAAGATAGGACAACTTGCCGGGCTTGATAAAGGTGAGCATCGGAGCATGTCCGATGAGCACACCAAACTCGCCCATGATCCCGGGAGCGATCACTTCCTCCACCATTTTGTCGAGCACTACTCGGTGCGGAGTAACTACTTCGACCTTTAACTTGTCCGACATAGGTCACTCCAGGTTAAGCAGCTTGGGATTTGAGTTTTTCGGCCTTTTCGTACACTTCCGAGAGGTCGCCCACCATGTAGAATGCCTGCTCGGGGAGTTCGTCCAGTTTGCCTTCGACGATTTCCTTGAACGCGGACACGGTGTCCTCAATCTTGACGTATTTACCCGGTGTGCCGGTGAACTCTTGGGCCACGAAGAAAGGCTGCGAAAGAAATCGCTGTATCTTTCTGGCCCTCGTGACGACCAGCTTGTCCTCTTCCGAGAGTTCGTCCATACCCAAAATGGCGATGATGTCCTGGAGGTCTTTGTATCTCTGGAGCACCAACTGCACGGAACGAGCGACACGATAGTGATCCTCGCCGATGATTCTGGGATCGAGAATTCTCGAAGTGGAATCCAAGGGGTCAACCGCCGGATAGATTCCGAGCTCGGCCACCTGACGTGAGAGGACGACTGTTCCGTCCAAGTGGGCGAAGGTCGTGGCGGGCGCGGGGTCCGTCAAGTCGTCGGCGGGCACGTAGATGCACTCGACGGCCGTGATGGAACCGTTCTTCGTGCTACAGATACGCTCTTGCAGCTCGCCCATGTCGGTTCCCAATGTCGGTTGATAACCCACGGCGGAAGGCATGCGGCCGAGAAGAGCCGACACCTCGGAACCTGCCTGAGTAAAACGGAAGATGTTGTCAACGAACAACATAACGTCCATGTTCTGTTCATCACGAAAATACTCGGCTACGGTGAGAGCCGTGAGTGCGACTCGGGCGCGCGCTCCGGGGGGTTCGTTCATTTGGCCGTAGATAAGCGCAGCGCGATCGAGGACGCGTTCACCTTCGGATGTGCGGGTTTGCCCGGGGAGCACTCCGCCCATTTCCAGGTAAAGGTCGTTTCCTTCACGGGATCGCTCACCCACGCCTGCGAACACGGAGGTTCCACCGAACTGCTTGGCGATGTTGTTGATAATCTCCATCATGAAGACTGTCTTGCCCACGCCCGCGCCGCCGAAAAAGCCGATTTTACCGCCTCTCATAAACGGGGCGATCAGATCGACGACCTTGATGCCGGTTTCCTGAATTGAGATTTCGGTGACCTGCTCATCGAAAGCAGGGGCCGATCGATGGATGGGGCGAGTTTCGGTGGCTTCGATGGGACCGCCTTCGTCCACAGGACGACCCACGACATTCATGATGCGCCCGAGCACCGGCGGACCCACGGGTACGGTAATGGGAGCCCCCGTGTCGCGAACGGACATGCCGCGGACGAGACCGTCCGTGCTTTCCATAGCGATGGTGCGGACGGTGTTGTCCCCTAGATGTTGAGCGACTTCAACGACGAGGTTGTCCGGCTTGTCGTTGAGCGCGGGATTGGTAATGAAAAGTGCGTTAAAAATAGCCGGGAGCTGATTTTCCGGAAACTCCACGTCTACGACAGGTCCGATAACCTGAACAATTTTTCCCTCTGCCATTTTGGGATGTCCTCCTAAGAACCGTCATGTTGTTTGGAAGAGGCTCTAGCCTTTCAGCGCCTCGGCGCCGCTCACGATTTCCATCAACTCCGTGGTGATGGATTCTTGTCGCAAACGGTTCAGCTTCAATGTGAGTTTGTAGACCATCTCTTCCGCATTCGTAGTAGCTGCCTCCATAGCGCTCATGCGGGCCCCATGTTCGCTCGCTACGGAGTCCAGTAAACCTGTGAAGATTTGCACTTGCAAGTATTTCGGAAGTATTTCCGAGAGCAAGGCCTCTTCAGAAGGCTCATACAGGTATTCTCTTCTACGCTGCCGGCCCTCTTCATCCGAAGTGATGGGCAGCAGCCTACGCAGCGTCTGGACCTGTGTTACGGCGGAACGAAAGCTATTGTAGAGAATGTATACTTCTTGGTATTCGCCCGCCATGAACGTGTCGGTCACAATCGAGACAATGTCTCCGGCGAGCTGATAGTTGACATCATTCATTACATTAATGAAACGTGCGGCTATTTCTGCATTCCGTCTGCGAAAATAGTCGTTTCCTTTGCGTCCCACGGTCAGCATATCGAGCTGCACGCCTTTTGCGGTAAGTTCTTTGTAAAAAGCCTCAGCCCGTCTGTTCAGGTTTGCATTAAAAGCCCCGCAGAGTCCACGATCTGCGGTTATAAGCACCAAAAGCGCCTTTTGCACCGGTTTCACGTTCAACATAGGATGTCCGCTGGCATCCACACGTTGAGCCAAAGACATGAGCACGTCCCGCATCTTTTCGGAATAGGGGCGGGCCGCCTTGATAGCCTCTTCAGCTCGACGTAGTTTCGCTGCTGCGACCATCTTCATGGCCTTTGTGATCTTCTGAGTGTTCTTGACGCTGGCAATGCGCTTACGAATATCTCTAAGGTTTGCCATATTACCCTCTGTAAATGAGCTGGATCCTTATGCCTGCTAAGGAATTATTAAACAATGGAAAGACTCGGCGGCGTAAAGATTCCTTTGAACTCGTCAAGAACCTGTTTCATTTTGGTATCCAGTTCAGCGGAAATCACTTTTTTTTCTTTGATTTCGTTCAATATTTCGGTATGGCTCGCCTCAAGGAAGCTAAGGAGCTGTTTTTCATACTCACCAAGAGCGCGCAAGTCATAGCTATCGGTGTAGCCGTGAATAGCCGCGAAAATAATCGCGATTTGCTTTTCGACAGGCATGGGTTCGTATTGGGCTTGTTTGAGGACTTCCACAAGACGGGTGCCGCGAGCCAACTGAGCCTGGGTAACCTTATCTAAATCGGAGCCGAATTGAGCAAAGGCTTCCAGTTCACGGAACTGAGCGAGGTCCAAACGGAGCGAGCCGGCCACTTGCTTCATAGCCTTGATCTGGGCGTTGCCGCCGACGCGGGACACGCTCAAGCCGACGTTAACGGCGGGTCTCACACCGGAATAGAAAAGGTCGGTAGAGAGAAAGATCTGGCCGTCGGTAATGGAAATAACGTTTGTGGGAATATACGCGGACACGTCACCGGCTTGGGTTTCAATGATGGGGAGCGCCGTGAGGCTGCCGCCGCCGTGTGTGTCGCCCATTTTCGCAGCGCGTTCCAGCAAGCGTGAATGCAGATAAAAAACGTCACCAGGGAAGGCTTCACGTCCCGGCGGTCTACGAAGGAGCAATGATAACTGGCGATAAGCGGTGGCTTGTTTGCTCAAGTCGTCATAGATGATGAGGGCGTGCTGTCCGTTGTCTCTGTACCACTCGCCCATCGTAACGCCCGAATATGGAGCAATGTATTGCATCGGAGCGGGGTCGGACGCCGTGGCTGAGATAACCGTCGTGTATTCCATTGCGCCGAAGCGTTCGAGGGTCGCGACGACCTGGGCCACCGTGGATCTCTTCTGCCCGACTGCGACATAAATGCACTTCACGTCGCCGTCTTTCTGGTTGATGATTGTATCTATGGCGATGGCGGTCTTGCCGGTCTGGCGGTCACCGATGATGAGCTCCCGCTGGCCGCGACCGATGGGGATCATGGCGTCGATGGCTTTAATACCGGTCTGAAGGGGTTCTTTAACCGGTTGCCTTGCAATAATGCCGGGCGCCACCATTTCGATAACACGAAACTCGTTCGTGTCAACGGGTCCCTTTCCGTCAACGGGAACGCCGATGGAGTCTACAACGCGTCCAAGCATGGCGGGTCCCACTGGAACCTGCACGATACGGTTCGTGCGCTTGACTGTGTCGCCCTCTTTGATGTGGACGTCTTCGCCGAGAATGGCGGCGCCGACGTTATCGGCTTCGAGGTTCAGCACCATGCCCATAAGGCCGTGGGGAAACTCGAGGAGCTCACCGGCCATTGCGTTTTCCAGACCGTGAAGACGCGCAATACCGTCACCCACGCTGATGACGGTTCCCGTCTCGCTGACCTCGACTTTTTTGTCGTAATTCTGAATCTGCTGCTTGATGATTTCGCTGATTTCTTCCGCTCTAATTTGCATTTCACTATCCCTTCAGGCTTTCCTTAAGCTGGTTAAGCTGGGTACGAATAGTCCCGTCAAACACCATGTCGCCGACTTTAGCCACGATTCCGCCGATAAGGCTGGGATCGACTTTCGTGGTCACCTGCACTTCTTTTCCACTTATTTCAGACAGGGCTTGGGTCACTCGCCCCAGTTCGTCCTCACTCAATGGTTCTGCGCTGATTACTTCTCCACGGGTCAGACCGTGTATTTCGTCAACTTGATCCCGGTAAGCTTGTTCGATGCCCGTCAGTTGATCTATGCGCTTGCGGTCGATGAGCACGTTGATAAAATTCCGAACCATCGTGTCCGTACCGGCTTCATTAAGGACTTGCGCCGTAATTTTTTTCTTGTCGTCTTTGGTGAACACCGGGTTGACGAGCACCTCGTGAAACTCCTTGGAGGAATCCACCATGTTCGTAATGTTGGAGAGATCCTCACCATATTTCTCGAGGGAGTTCGTTTCAAGGCCGATGTTTACTAGCGCCTTTGCGTAGCGTTTCGCCAAAGTGGTGTCGATCACTTCATACCCCCGACTTTAACAAAATAGTCTTCGACTAACTTCTTACGGTCGTCTTCGTTTATTTTTTCGCGAATGAGAGATTCAGCGAGCTGCACGGCGAGTTGCACCGCCTCGTTCCGGAGTTCGGTTTTAGCCTTGCGAATTTCCTGCTCAGCCGCCATTTTCGCCGATTCCAGCATTGTAACGGCCATACGATCGGCGTTTGAGATGATCTTGTCACTCTCGACTTCGGCGGTCTTCCGTAGCTCACCGCGCATGCGCTCGATTTCAGCTTCCATACCCGAGATTTTTGTCTTGTATTCGGCTATGAGAGCTTCGGCTTGTTCTTTTTGCATTTTGGCATCGGCGAGGTCTTTTTGGATCTGAGCGCTTCTTTCAGCGAAGAAGTTGACGAGTCTGCCCTTGAGAAGATAGACCAGGAGTCCGACAAGCACCGCCGCATTAAAGATACGGGCTATTTGCATGGGTGAAAGCCAGCCCGGACCAGCGTCATGGGCGGCGCCCTCCGCAGCTGCGAAAGCCTCCGCCGCAAAGACGAGAAGAAACAGCAAAGCCATTACCGCTTTTTTGGCTGTCATGACACCGGCCTCCCCAAGAGTTTTTGGGCTATTGAATGGGCTAGAGGAGACATCTGAGCTTGCAGAGCCTCTTTGGCTTGATTGGCTTCCCCTTCAATGCCTCTCTTCATGTCGTCCACGATTTTGGCCGCTTCGGCTCGAGCCCTGTCCAAGATTTGCGCTTCATTGGACTTAGCTTGCAGCAGCAGGTCGTTTTTATCCTGAGCGGCGGTTTGGCGGGCCTTGGTGAGTTCCATCTGATGCTGGTTTTCTTGCTCCAGCACTTCTCTTTCCAAGGCGAGGGCTTGTTCCTGGTCTGCTCGAATGACGGCTTCCCTTTCTCGCAACTTAGCTAAAATAGGTTTGAAAAGGATTTCGTTGAGGATGAACAGAAGAGCCAGGAAGTTAATCAACTGGATTAGTACGGTGATGTTTAAACTAAGTTCCACTGCCGTAAATCTCCCGGATCGCGATATTTTGCATTCCGGCCTTATCCCGCGGAATTAGGGGAACACCGGGCAATTGCCTAAAACGATAAATTTTGATAAGAAGGAATTTTTCTGAGACTTAACTTAGAATGAAACGGTATACTAATATCGTACCTCAAAAGTTGTCAAGCTTTTTCAGGCATGAAACGCTCGGGGCCGATTTTCGGGCCGGCCGTCGGCACGCGTCGCACCCGGCGAACCCGTCTCCGAGTAAGCGGGCGACCGTTCACATCATAGTTACAAAGAAATCTCAGCTACCGTGTTTGGGCAGATTGGATTTTGGGGACTCGTCGGGATCAAGGGTGAGAGACTCGTCGAAGTCGAGGGGCCACGCTTGGGCCGATATGGTCTCTTCGGCGTCTTCTTCGTGCTCGGAGGCGGTCTCTTCCGCCGCGGTGGGCGTTTGCTCCGCCTTTGTCGTTACCATCGAGCATACGCCTTCGAAGACAACCCCTTCTTCTATAACGAGAATCGGTCCCCGAAGACTTCCGTAGACTTTCGCCGGAGGATATAGCTCGATTCGTTCGGTGGCGATCAAATCCCCGTGAACCTCACCCGCAATCTTCAGCACCGCCGAATGTATGGACGCATGAACGACGGATTCACTTCCCACGACAAGTGTGCCCCTGCTGATGATCTCTCCCTGAAAAACGCCGTCCAGGTGAACCACCCCCGAGAAGGCCAATTTGCCCACGAACTCCGTCTGGGAACCGAGAAATCCACTTACCGCATCGGTTTTCTGTTTCCTAAAACCCAGCATGTCGCCTCCTGGTCGGGTCACCAAATCCGTTTCCATCAGCAGCGTTTGGCTTAACATACCTATGCTACCACATTCAAGATAAAATAGGAATCGGATACATTAATTCTTCGAACATCCGGAAATCATTAACTCAGAACGGCAATCGTCTCGCGCTGATATTTATCAGGACCGCCACGCACAAAAACGACGCGATAAGAGATGACCCGCCGTAGCTGATAAAGCTGAGCGGCACGCCCACAACCGGCAACAATCCCATCACCATTGCGATGTTGATGAACACGTGAGTAAATAAAATCATGACTGAGCCGAAGGCCAGCAGGGCGCCGAAATTGTCCCGCGCTCCCACCGCAATGGATAACCCTTTGACGAAGAGCGCAGCATACAGGGCCAGCAATGCGACGCACCCCATAAAGCCCCACTCTTCAGCAAGGATGGAAAAAATGAAGTCAGTGTGTTTCACGGGAAGAAACATGAGCTGATTCTGAGCCCCCTGCATGTACCCCATACCGAAGGCTCCCCCCGATCCTATGGCGATCTGGGACTGAATGATGTGGTACCCGGCGCCCAAAGGATCGAAGTCGGGGTTAAGAAAGGTTGTCAACCTGCGCCGCTGGTAGTCCAAGAGCATATGATCGCCCAGGAAATACACCACTGGAGCTAGACAAAGGGCAGCGCCGGTGAGTCTGAGCAATGTCGTGCGACTGAGGCCCGCAAAGAGTATGACGGACGCTGATACGATCGTCATGACCACGGCCGTGCCCAAATCCGGCTGAATAAGCACCATGAATATCGGCGCCGAACACAGCACAAGAGGCTGAATCAAATCAGCGAGGGTGTATCCTCCTGGGCGATCCATCCCGCTGAAATGTTTAGCTAGAGCGATCACGAGGGCTATCTTGGCGAACTCCGAGGGTTGCAGGCGCATGAACCCGATTTCTATCCAGCGGCGAGATCCGGCGGTTACCTTGCCAAGACCCCATGTCACGATAAGAATCAGCAGCGCCAGCGCATAAATCCAAAAAGCCCACCGGTCGAGAAAAGAGTAATCAAAGAGTAGAGAAATGGCTGAAAAAATAAGCGCCAGACACAGCCACATGATTTGCCGAGTGAGAAACAGACTACCGGAAGGCCCCATGGCCGAAACTGCGCTGAAGAGCAAAGCCAAACCTATGCAGGACAGCGTTAGCGCCAGCAACCCCATAAACCAGTCCACACGTCGTAGATAATTGGTTTGCGGTAAGGAAACTGTCATGGCTGTGGGCTCTCTCCCGGATCGGGCATTCCGTAATACTCCGCAATTACTTTCCGTGCAAGGGGAGCGGCGTTCAACCCGCCTCCACCACCGTGCTCGACGACCACAGCGACCGCTATTTTCTTAGGCATGTCATTCACATACGCGATAAAGATGGCATGGGTGCGCTCGTGGTAGGGTATCTGATCGTCGTCTTTTGTTCTTTTTTTGGCTCGAATGACCTGTGATGTGCCGGTTTTAGCATGCACATTGATGCCGGGAATTCGAGCCTTCTTGCCGGTGCCTCGTTTGTCCGACACCACGTCGGCCATTGCACGTTCGAGTTCAGCGAGGACGCCCGACCCCATGGGAATAGTCCATCGCACTACGGGCTCGTGTTCAAAAAGGATATTGCCGTCCCGGGCCACCGTCCGCCGCACAATCGCGGGCCGCAGCACCTTTCCGCCGTTGGCGAGCGCCGCGGTCATCACCGCAATCTGCAATGGGGTTGCAGTAAGATAACCCTGACCAATGGATAGGGTCACGGTTTCTCCGTCCTTCCATATATCGCCATAGGTCCTCGCCTTCCACGCAGGCGTGGGGAGGAGCCCGGGCAGCTCCTGTGGACTGATTCCCGTGGGGATTCCGAACCCGAAAAGCGCCGCATACTTGGAAATTCTGTCCGGGCCAAGCTTCAGGCCGAGTTCATAAAAGTAGGTGTCACATGATTCGACAATGGCGCGACGCATGCCCACTGCGCCGTGACCGTACTGATTCCAGCAGCGAAAAATCTGGCCTGATAGATCCAACTCACCCTTGCACGTGACCTTCCACTGAGGCCCCACAATCTTGTCCTGTAAGGCCGCGAAGGCGGGCACAAGCTTAAACGTGCTGGCAGGCGAATAAAGCCCGCGAATGGCCCGATTCTCAAGTGGATGCAAAGCGTCTGTGTTCAGCTCCTTCCAGTTACGTTCGCTAATCCCCGAGGAAAAAAGGTTGAGGTCAAATCCCGGCTTGCTCACCATCGCAAGTATACGACCGGTGTCGGGCTCAAGAGCTACGATTGAACCTGCACTCTGGTAAAAGATGTCTTCGCAAAACTTCTGGAACTTGGCGTCAACGGTAAGCACGAGATCGGCCCCTTGTTTTGGGGATTTGCCGGCCGGGGATCGCAACTGTCTGCCCTTGGCGTCGATCTCTAGCTGTTCCCAACCGTCTTCTCCTCTAAGGTACGCCTCATATTCCCGCTCGAGGCCGGACTTACCGATAAGATCGCCGATATGGTAGCCCTGAGCCGCGCCCTTCGTAAGTTCATCCGCCGAGATCTCACCCAGAGAGCCGATGATGTGACACAAGGTTTCTTTCTCGGGATATGTGCGAACGGGTTTGACCTCCAGCGACGCCCCCGGAGTCTCCACCAGCTTTGACTTAATCAGAGACACTTCCTCGAGGCTGAGATTCCTCTTGATTACGTGGCTCATAAATTTTGGACCCGACGCGGCTTTGTCTAACACCGTCCGGAGTTTTTCCTCCGTTGTCCCCAGCGGCGCAGACAACTTGCGGACAATCTCGCTGCTATTATGCAATTTTCCCGGAATCACGGAAAACACAAAGGAAGGAGTGTTTCGCGCGAGATCTCTACCCTGGATATCGACAATTTTGCCTCGTGCGGCCGGTAAACGAATGAACCGCGTTCGATTACTGTGCGCCTGGTCAATATACTCGGATCCTTGTATCAACTGAATACGCCACAGCGACACCACGAGAAGCAGTATAAGCGCAAGAATAACGATCCCGGCAATTCGGGCGCGCAGAGAATAATCCGCCTTTATATCCGTAGAAAGCTCATTCATGATGAATTGCCGTGGTTGATTACCTCTGGGTTTAACGAGTTACAAACGCGCTGAATAGGTCGTTCCTCGCAGGCTCAAAGAAGATTGCACTGACCCTTCGAGGAGCCCGGCGGCGACTCAAACCCGCGCCTCCTTAGAAACGGTGACGCACCACGCCTATTGGCTTGGGCTCCGTCGCATCGAGGATTACGCACACGGGAACTGCGCATAGGGCGCTGAGACTCGCCCGTGTGAAAAGCGTGAAGAGGGCGCCGAAGCTTACGTCCGCTGCGTTCGTATAGTGACGTACCAGGAGAAGCGCGGACCCTGAAAACATCGCGCCCAAGAAAACCAGAGGAACTCTCGACGAAAGCGCATCCGCTCGCATGACGGCGTTATAATAGCCGCATGCTATGAATACTAAACCATATACGCTTGCCGACAACCCCAGTGGGGTTCCGGAAGCAGAGTCAATAAATAATCCCGCAATCAAGCAGAAGAAAGCCCCGGCAATCCGCGGCGGACGTGTCCCCGCCCAAACCATTGCAATTAGCGGCAAGTCCGGTTTGAACTGAGAAAACGCTCCTGTGGGAACGGTTTGCACAATCAGCATTCCATACACAAACACTATGAGTTTGGCGAAATCTTTCACTTGGGGCCATCCAGCCCCAAACGTATGTCGAATTGTCCCTTGGGTCCCAATATGATGAGCGCTTCCTCCAGCCGGGATATGTCCACTGATGGTGTGACGACGGCCTCCAGGAAGAGGTCCAGCCTGCCCTTGCGCACTGTGGCTATCTTCCCGACGGGGAGATCTTTGGGAAAAATGCCGTCCAATCCGGATGTGACCACTTGGTCTCCCGGCGTTACATCCGCTTTCAGTGGAAGATAACTCAAGACGCACCCGCTTTCCAGTGACCCGGTGAGCACGCCGCGGTCACGTGTACGCGCTACCCGGCAGTCGATGGAAAGCCCGGGATCCGTGAGCAACAAGACTCGCGAAGCCCCGGCCACCGTCTTTGTAACCCTGCCTACAACGCCGTTCGTGTCGGTCACGGCCATGCCTGAAACCACCCCGTCATGGGCGCCGCGATTTAAGATAATTGTGCGATACCACCCAGAGGCGTCCTCCCCGATTACCTGAGCGGCAAGGGACGGAAAGTCGTGGGCCACCTTGAGATCAAGCAGCTTCTTCAGCCGCCTATTCTCCTCTACCGTCGCCTGCATGGCCGATCTTTCCTGGATTAAGAGAGCGACTTGTTCACGCAATGTCTTGTTTTCCGCAGCAGCCCCTCGGAGTCCTACGTAACCGCTCCAGATACCCGACGTTGTGGAACGGAGGTAGTGAATAGCGGAAAGGGCTGGTCGCAGAATCGTCAGGACGATTTCCCCCGCTTTGTCGCGGCTTCCGTTTTTGACCGAGGTGAACATAAGAATGACTCCCACGGCCACGCAGAGCAGTACAATCGTAAAATATCGTGCGGATTTCGGCATTAGATTTCGCGTGGGTGTTTACTCGACTGTAAGGCGCCGGCGATCATTGAGGCCTTTGTCTATAGTGGTTCACCAGGCTTGAGACGGCTCCACGGCGGTGAACGCCGGAGAGGAAACGCGTCTCCCTTGCCGGAACAATCCATATCTCATGCCAAATAGGCGCCTATTTGTGCCGAACGGTTATCTGTTTCTATATGAAAAAAGGGCGCTCTGAACGCTTACTCACACTTTGACCAAGACATCCTTCAGAACGTCGAAGTTCTCGAAAACGAGGCCGCATCCCATTACCACCGTGGACAGGGGATCCTCAGCCACCACCACAGGGAGACTAGTTTCCCTGCGAATCACCTCATCGAGGTTACGCAACAGAGAGCCGCCGCCCGTCAGCACTATACCGTTGTCCACTATATCCGCCGCCAGCTCGGGTGGAGTCTGTTCCAAAGCGGTCTTGATGGTTTCCAGGATGGCTCGCACGGGTTCCGCTATGGCTTCGGTCACCTCACCGGAACGCAGGCCGATAATCTTGGGAATACCCGCAATAAGATCACGACCCTTCACCTCGATAATTGTTTCTTCAGCTTCTTGGCACGCGCTCCCGATCATCATCTTAATCATTTCCGAGGTTCTTTCACCGATCAGTAACCCAAATTTTTGTTTGACGTATCGGATAATTGCATTGTCTATCTTGTCACCGGCAATGCGCAATGATTTCGAATACACGATGTCCGACATGGAGATCACCGCTACTTCCGTGGTCCCACCGCCGATGTCCACTATCATGCTGCTTGTGGGCTCAGTTATGGGGAGTCGGGCTCCTATGGCCGCAGCAATGGGCTCCTCCACAAGATAGACTTCCCGAGCGCCTGCGCTTTGCGCTGCGTCCTTCACGGCGCGCATTTCCACTTGGGTGGACCCTGCCGGTATGCAGATGACGATGCGGGGTTTAACGAGGAATCGTCGATGATGAATCTTGAAGATGAAGTGCTTGAGCATGGCCTCGGTTACTTCAAAATCAGCGATTACTCCGTCCTTCATGGGCCGTATGGCCTTGATGTTGTCCGGCGTTCGCCCCAGCATCCTTTTTGCGTCCATGCCCACTGCGACAATGCGAGGTCCTCGCTTGAGATCCGTCTTCAGGGCCACCACGGATGGTTCCGAGAGAATAACGCCCCTACCCCGAACGTAGACGAGGGTATTCGCCGTGCCAAGATCTATGGCCATATCATTGGAGAATACTCCGGATAACGAGCCAAAAAAACTCATGCATCACCATTCGAGAAGAAATCACCGCGTCGGTGAGCGGCGTAAACGCGATCCAATGCGGTATGGGGCGGAGAGGCTGAAAAGTAGCAGGAACACCGCGTGATGCATCACCGGATATCTCTCAGCCACTGGAAAGCATACAGGAGTCGGCTGAAGGAGATGCGTCTCTCAGGCGGTCCTTACTGGGCATAGAGGCGTCTCTGCATGACGAACTATGAGCAACCCCTTGGCGGCCCGCTCCTGCCGAAAGGCCGTAAACGGCGCAGCGGTGGTATCTGACATGCGCGCACTGACTGTTAGCACAACAGCCGATGGTTGACAACAGGCGCCGAACTCCCTATGATCCCGCATTGATTTCGGTAAGCGCTCACCGGGAATAACGCAAGCGCTCGGAATGATGACGAAGTGACCGGAGATAAGATAGCTCTCCACTCCGTCCTTTATCCGGTGTAGAGTCGTCTTGTACACGGTGAACCATTACCATCAGGCAAGCGGAAAGGAGACACCCGTGCTCGATCTGATGCGGAAACACGCCCAGTCGTGGCTGATCAAAGTCGCCTTAGGCGGTATTATTATCGTTTTTGTTTTTTGGTATGGGTGGTCTTCAACGGGGGATAAACCCAGGGATTATATCGCCAAAATAAATGATTCCGTAATTACCTACGATCAGTTTAGAAATACCTACGAGAGCGAACTGGAACAGCTCCGTATGCGATTTCAGGGACGGATACCTCCGGAACTCTTGGAGAAATTGCAACTCAAGAAAGCGGTCCTGCGCGGCATGATCAACAGAACTATCCTTTTGCAAGAGGCGCAGCGGCTGGGTCTTACGGTGACGAATGAGGACTTGATCCAAGACATCAAAAACAATCCGCAATTTCAGCGAAACGGGGTATTCGACGAAGGCGTTTACCGCATGTATCTCAATGCTCTCAAGCTGAACCCGGCTCAATACGAAATCCGCAGAAAACAAGAACTGTTGGAAGGCCAGGTTGTATCGCTGATTACTGATTCCGTGAAGACATCCCCGGAAGAAATCAAACGATACTGGCATTTTCAGAATGATAAGCTCTTGGTGTCCGTGCTCACGGTTCCTTCCGTCGGTATAGATGAGCAGTCGGAAATCAGTCAAAAGGAACTTGAAGCCTTTTTCGAGGCAAACAAAAAGAATTATGAAGTTCCTCCCGTTTTGGCTGTAGAATACGTGAGCTTCGCATGGACGGATTTGAAGAACAGCATATATATTCCGGAAGAGGATATTCGTTTCTACTACAAAAGCCACCCCAAGCAGTTTACCAAACCCGAACAAGTAAAAATTTCTCATATTCTGAAGAAGTTCCCTGAGAACGCTGATGACACGCAAAAAGCGGAAACGCTTAAAGCGGCGGAAGATTTGCACAATAGGATGGTGGCAGGCGCCGATTTCCACGAATTAGCTCGCCAGGAATCAGACGACAAGGACACTGCCGAAAAGGGCGGCAGTCTTGGAACTTTCCCGAAAAAAGCGCTCGATGCCAAGCTCGACGTAGCGGCTTTCAAACTGAACGCAGGCGAGGTATCCAAGCCCATCTTAACTCCTAGAGGTTACGAATTACTCAAGGTAGAAGAGAAAACTCCTGAAGTCATGCAGCCGTACGAAGAGGCCCACGCCGGCATATTGGAAAAACTACAGGAAGAAGCGGCTCGCAAGAAAGTCAGTGGTCTTGCCGACACATTTTATGAGCAGGTGTACAGATCCGCCAATCTTGCGGATACAGCCCCCAAGTTCGGGTTTGTGCCAAAGACCGCATCCATGACGGAAGCAGGAGGACTACCGGAGACCGGTCCTGACCAGAAGCTCACGAAAGAGGCCTTTTCCCTCAAACCGGGCGAAATCTCGCGCATGGTGAAGGTCGGCGACAACTACATCATCATGAAGCTTTCAGATCGAAAGGCAAAACGCATCCCCACGCTCGACGAGATTCGTAGCCTCGTTGAAAAGGATTTTAGAAAAGATGAGGCTGCAAAGGCGACAAAGGCCAAGGCGCAGGAAATCATTGATCAACTCAAAGCTCAGCCGAACAAGGCTGTTGAAATAGCACAGGCTAACGTCTTGGCGTGGACCAACCCTGAGCCGGTCACGCGTGTTTCAGGCAGCATTCCTAAGGTGGGTGGGGGCGAAACCGCCCAGGACATACTCACATCCTTATCTTCCGCCACACCGATTTATCCTGATCCCGTGCCGGTGAGCGAAGGTATGGCGGTAGTGAAACTCACAGCGGTTGAACCGGTGGCCGAGGATAAATTTTCAAAGGACGCCGCCATTGTGGACAACTGGGTCACTAATTTCAGAAAGGCCGAATTCCTCAACGGCTGGATTGAAAGCTGGGAAAAACCCTTACAAGATGCGGGTAAAATAGACATCAACGACAAGAACATCTAGCCCTGATAATCATAACCACCACAAGACCTGGGGAGAGCCTACCGCATGGTTTCTCCCCTCCTGTGGAGAAACTCGCTTCCTTGCCTCCTATCATTTGCTTGCATTCTCCGGCCCGTCAGGCGGCTCCGCCTGTATGACCGTTAACGGTGTAATGCGCAATTCCTTGATTCTGTTCCGATCCATCTGCGTGACCTCGAAGCGTCTCCCTTCGAAATCCAGATAGTCCCCAGGGCTTGGAATCTTCCCGAGCTTATCCAGCATGAATCCGGCTAAGGTCGAGTAATAGAGCGACGACGGCAGCGCAATGGAATGGTGGGCGTTAAATTCATGGGTGGTGGTCAGCCCGTCCAGCGTAATTACGCCGTTTGTGGGCTTTACCGGTTCAACAGGGGCGGAGTCGGACATCGCCGCAACGGCCTCTCCAATGAGTTCTTCGACTATATCTTCAAGTGTTATGATCCCGTCAATGGTGCCGTGCTCATCCACCACTACGGATAGCTGCTCATTCGTGCGCTGCATTGATTCCAAAGCCCGGTCCAGTGTCTGACCTCGGGCCGTGAAATTCGTCGGTCGGATGAGATTCGCAGTGCTGTATTTGTCGTCATGATATAAAAAGTCCTTGATGTTAATTACACCGAAAACATTCTCCAGTTTTTTATCCACGATCGGATAATTGGAAAAGTGATATTTATTAAATACCTTGAGCGCCTTTTCCCGAATTTTGGGGTCAAGTTTGCTTTCCGCTCGCACTGCGATGATTTTGTGTCTCGGAATCATGACGTCTTCCACACGGATCTGAGACAAGCGTGTCACTCGTACAAGCATATCGTAGACGTTCACGGGCATCTGATGCGTTTCGACCAGCTCCGTGGCCATCATTCGCAATTCCTCGGAAGTGAGGCCGGGTGTCTTTGTCGAAAGACGAATACCGATGATGCGCAACACGAGCCGGGTGGAAGCCGTTAAAAAGAGTACAACAGGCCTAAAGACTCTCGAAAACACCCCAAAGGGTTTAGCGAACTTAAGACTAATACGGCCGGGATAGCGTCGAGCCACCGATTTGGGGGCGAGTTCGCCGATGATGAGGTTGGTGTACGCAATGAAGATACTGACGCCCAGAATGGCCAGCACATGTCCTAGAGTGGATTCGGGTTCGACACCGAAAAACCTGATGACGGGCGTAAAGATACCTACGGCTGCGGCGCCGCCTATTGCAGACGAGAGTGTGCCAATGAACGTGACGCCGACCTGCACCGTTGCAAAGAAGTAATCAATATCTTTTTGCAATGCAATCGCTGTGGCGGCTCCCGGCCGTCCCTCTTTCTCGAAACGTTTCAAACGAGCGCGAGGGACCGACACCAGGGCGATTTCCATGCAGGCAAAGAGGCTATTCAAGAGTATCAATAATCCAATACCAATAATGAGTATGGCTGTAGATCCCATTTGGTCCTCCAATTGTGAAAATTCATCGAGCGTTGGACTAATCTTCGCCCGATGAACACCGGACGGGAGATTCGTCTCTCCGCCGGACCATACGTAACGTAGCCTGAGACGTCCGGTCTATACGGGGCTGCTCACCCTCAAGTCCCCCGAGCAATGCGTTGCGCCGTTTAGCTCAAGAACCCGACAACGGGCTTTGTAACGAGGCTATACCGAATTATATCTTAACTCAATACGGCGATGACTCCGCAACGCGAATCGTTCTTGGAAGCGCGTTTCTCGTGGGCGCTCCGATCCACTTTGGTGTACTCACTGAAGTATAAAGGGATTCCACGAAGCTAACCCACGTATACGCTTGACATTCAGTATAGGTGTTGTTACATTCCGAAGAGCGCGGGCATAGCTCAGTTGGTAGAGTGCAAGCTTCCCAAGCTTGATGTCGCGGGTTCGAGTCCCGTTTCCCGCTCAAAAGCACGACAAATGAACGGTTCTTCGGTTCTTCGGTTCTTCGGTTCTTCTCACTCGATGGTGGGTGGTTCTTCTCACTCGATGGTGGGTCGTGCCTGGAAGCTCAGTGGGCACACGCATTTAGGAGCCGGAGACGATAGTTTCGGAAGCTCTTGTAGCCGTAGGCTCG
>JBBRBO010000060.1:0-21813 GCA_038205805.1 Desulfomonilales bacterium | reverse complement strand
CTCAACCAGAGAGCGCGAATAACTCTGTGGTTCGGCGCTTCTGCGCGTGAGCTTCGCTTTCATGCGATCCCAAAACTCTCCCACAGGGCTACAACTAATAACAAGAGCTTTCATCACGAAGCGCCTCCGAATTTTTCAGCATGAATATTGTTAAATGAGACGTTTGTCAAATTTATCCCCCGAACCTTTGCCGACACCAATAAGTGGATTCTTCTTCGATCGCCTAGCCTCCTCAAGCGTACCTACGGCATGATTGAGTGTACTTTCTTCGTATCCATTATGAGCGAATATATCGGCAGCTAAACTTGACAACGTACCGCCTGTACACCATCTTAATTTCAAGCGCTCGTTGCTATACCGCACGCATGATGTTATATTGAGGCATTGCCAAATCTATTTAAGAAACGGAGTCTTTCTTGAACGGCATATACAAAAACCTGGGCCTGTGGCTGGTGATTTGTCTTGTAATGATTTTTTTGTTTCATCTTTTTAATCAACCCAAATCACCACAAAAAGAAATCACCTACAGCCAGTTTAGACAAGAATTGGATCAAGGAGCGATTAAGTCCGTAAACCTGCAAAGCAATCGGATTAAAGGGATCTACGTCGAAGGTGGGGGCGCTTTCCGTACCCTTGCGCCACCCGATCCAGAACTAATTCCTACCCTCATTAAGCACAAAGTGGACATTCAGGTCCTTCCAGAGGATGACAATCCTTGGTACTTGACGGCGCTTATATCATGGCTCCCCATGATCTTCCTCATAGCCATTTTTGTGTTCTTCATGCGGCAAATGCAAGCCGGCGGCGGCAAGGCCATGAGTTTCGGGAAAAGTCGAGCGCGACTCATTACGGAATCCCAAAACAAGATCACGTTTCAAGATGTTGCGGGCGTCGAGGAAGCCAAAGAAGAACTTAAAGAAATTATCGATTTTCTGAAAGATCCGAAGAAATTCACGAGATTGGGCGGTAAAATTCCTAAGGGTGTTCTGCTCATGGGCGCACCGGGAACCGGCAAGACACTTTTAGCTAAGGCCGTGGCCGGAGAAGCGAGTGTGCCGTTCTTTTCGATCTCCGGTTCCGACTTCGTGGAGATGTTCGTAGGTGTAGGCGCCTCTCGCGTTAGAGATCTGTTTATCCAAGGCAAGAAAAACGCTCCGTGTATTATTTTTATCGACGAGATTGACGCAGTGGGTCGCCATAGAGGCGCAGGTTTGGGTGGTGGCCATGATGAACGGGAACAGACACTCAACCAACTTCTGGTCGAGATGGACGGTTTTGAGACGAACGACGGAGTTATTTTGATCAGCGCCACCAATAGGCCGGATGTGCTTGATCCCGCGCTCTTGCGTCCTGGACGTTTCGACAGACAAGTCGTTGTGCCGCCTCCGGATGTGCGGGGTCGCACGGCTATCCTCGCGGTTCACACGCGGAAAAGTCCGCTCTATAGTGACGTCAACTTGGAAACCATCAGCCGAGGCACACCCGGATTTTCGGGCGCTGATCTGGCCAATTTGGTGAATGAAGCAGCCCTAAATGCAGCTCGCCACGACAAGAACCAGATTGAGATGGAGGATTTCGAGTTCGCCAAAGATAAGGTCCTAATGGGTGGAGAGCGTCGCAGCCTCGTTATAAGTTATGAAGAACGTCGCAATACGGCTTATCACGAAGCGGGGCACGCCTTTGTAGCTCGCAACACCGCCGGGGCCGATCCGATCCATAAAGTTACGATTATCCCACGCGGCAGGGCTTTGGGTGTCACGCAGCAGCTTCCTGCCGATGACCGACACACCTACTCTCGAGATTACTTGTTGTCACAAATCGGTGTCTTAATGGGCGGCCGTGTGGCCGAAGAAATTTTTTTAGACCACATGACTACAGGCGCAGGCAATGACATTGCGCGCGCAACGGAACTGGCGCGTAAAATGGTATGTGAATGGGGAATGAGCGATAAGCTGGGTCCTTTGACATATGGGCAGAAGGAAGAACAGATCTTTTTGGGCAAAGAAATGTCCAGGCACAAAGATTATTCCGAAAACACTGCCATGAATATTGATGAGGAGATAAAAGGTATTGTGTTTCAGTCATATGAGCGCGCAAAGCAAATCATCACCGACAACAAAGAAGCAATGATTCGCATAGCCGAGGCCCTGCTCGAGAGAGAAACTCTCACCGGAGCCGAGATTGACAAGCTGATAGCTGGAGAAACCCTACCTCCGCTGGAGGCAAAGGACACTACCCCGACCGACACGCCCAGGCCGCAGATCGGTCAACTCGATGAAGGTAAGGTTGTGTTGGCTCCATCGCGGCCACAAGGGGCCACTAAGGCCGGAGAACCTGAAAAAGTTTAGCCTGCTGCTGCGTTGAAAGATTGAGGGAAGGGTTGCGTGCCCTTCCCGTTTTTTGTGAACCGTCCTCAGCACGCTTTCTGTTGCGTCTCTCCCTAAGAAAGCTCCAGCGCGACCAAGGGGGCGCCCGTTACGCCACTGCTTTTTGCACGAGGGCGTGCTACACACACTGCTTTCCAACGGTTCTTCACGCTGGGAGCGCTCGTTTCGCTTTGAATCAAGGCACGTGAATGCGTGGGGTCTAGCCATTATGTTTAGTCTGTCTTTCAAACTACCTTTAGTCCACACAATGGTAATGGGCGTCATTAATACGACGCCGGATTCGTTCTCGGACGGAGGCGTTCATTTCCGACGAGACGACGCAGTACAAAGCGGCTTAGGCATGCTCGCGTGTGGTGCGGATATGTTGGATATTGGCGGAGAATCCACGCGACCCGGTGCAGAGTATGTGGAGGAAGCCCAGGAAGTAGATCGCGTTACTCCAGTTATTGAGGACATTCGTAGCCATGCGCCTGATGCCGTCATTTCCATCGATACTCGTCGGCGAAAAGTCGCTGAAGCGGCGGTGAAAGCGGGGGCTACTATTATCAATGACGTCAGCGGTTTCCGGCATGATCCCTCTCTTGCCGAATTTGCGAGAGATTGTGGGGCGGCTGTTATCATCATGCACATGCTCGGTGAGCCGCGCACTATGCAGGTCGATATTCGCTATAACGATTTTCCGAAAGATCTGCTGCTTTTTTTTCAGGAACGCTTGGATGTAATGAGCCGACTAGGCATCAACCTCGAAAAGATCATTATCGATCCCGGCATCGGCTTCGGAAAAACGTACGATCAGAACCTTGTTCTCATTAACCGCGCGGAGCTATTTACCTGCTTTGGTGTGCCGGTGCTGATTGGGCCATCGCGTAAAGCCTTCCTAGGTAAGATTCTGGGCCTGCCCATTGCGTCGGATAGAGATACAGGTACACTCGGAGCTATTGCAGCGGCCGCTCTCAACGGAGCGTCCATTGTGCGAGTGCACGATGTGGCTCCAGCGGTTCAGGTCTGCCGTGTTATCGACGCGATTAAAAGAGAAAGCTTGGAAGCCGGCTCAAACCGAATAGTTGCTCGCTAATGCCTACGCAGCAGCGTGAAAGTGGGTCCGCTGCGCAGCGTAACCCATATGCTTTGACAAAAGATTTGCTACCTCCTGATTAAGACGGTTAAAAACGGCACGTATGCTGATTCGTTATCGAAGAAGGGATCGTGGGTGAAACCTTTTTACACGAAGTCTTACCTCCAAACTTTTTGAGGCAACTTTACCACGGTCAAAATAAACCGATACATCACCGAAACGGTTTCGCGTGACAACGATAAGCAGTCTAAGGGAAAACCTGAAAACCCCTCTGAAAAGATTCGATCTTCACACCATTATCAGTCGCTTGACGCAAACATTGTTATTCTCCTGAAATAAAAGGAGATGAGCTGATTGAGAGACTTCTCTACAGGGGTGCAATAATGAGTTGCCGCCGTCAACAAATCCAACTACATAGTGTCGAGCTTTCCTGCGGGAAAGTCGCACTGCTACGGCGTCTGGTGAATAATTACTGTGAATCTTGTTCTAGGCGCAAGAGCGCGTTGCGCTTTGTCAATCGTTTCAAAAAAAGAACAAGTTCTTGTTTTTCGTGTAAGCATTCAATTATTAGCGGCAAATCGCGGTTGCTATCCAAGGATATTAGATACTTATAGCATCGCTCCCGCACGTAACTGAAGGTTACTTTTTTATGACGAAACATATTGACCCAGCCCTAATTTCTAGGATAAACTACTAGATTAATTTGTCAAGGCAAAAAAGTAAAAGGTCTACTGGAGCCGTTCAGCTCTCTTATCCTGGTGATTCCTGCGGGAAGGTATGCATTCGTAGTAAATCACAAGCTGCACGTTCGAAGGAAAGTTGAGTCGTCCCTCCGCTACTGGTGGGGGAAAAATGCCCCGCCTCATCAGCGCAAATAGCGCCGGCACACCCATTGCCATAGAGACAAAAAGCAGCATTCCATGAAAGTCTTACAGTAAGGAAACCTCTCCCCCGACTCCCCTCGCACATGTTAAAGCCGGTGAGACGGCGTTTGTTAAGAGAAAGCATTCTCTTCCGCGGCAATGAACAGGGTTTTCGCAACCAGTTGGGAAAGATGCTTCAGATAAGACTTATACCAAAGTGCTTTCCAACGAGTAACATTGGTGAAGACTCTTTTTGGGAAGATAGGTTTTTTCGACGTCTATCTAAGAATGTTTATATGCCGAAAGCGGCCTTTTCTCCTTGAGAAAAGCCGGTTTCGGCCATTTAAAAGTTCTTGGAGAGGGGTTCGGGGAGAAGCCTTCTTTCAAGAAGGTTCTCCCCGATATTACTTCTTTGGCTGCGCATTGGTATTATCCCCTCTTATTATTCACGAGCAAATTGGTGTTACGTCTCCGTCTCAGCCGTAACAAACGCACATGCTACCGTGGGTGTGTGGGTAAGTGACACATGAAATTTCGTGATACCGCTGGTGAGTGCAATTTCTAAAGCTATTCCTTGCAAAACGATACGAGGCCTGGAACGTTCGGAACTCGGAATATATATCATGAGTGGAACCACACCGGCCGCAAAGCCGGTCCCCAGAGCCTTTACCGTCGCTTCTTTTGCCGCAAATCCAGCGGCATAACATTGTGCCGCATCCGGAGCGGCCGAGCAACGGGCGATTTCCTCAGTCGTAAACACTTTCTCAAGAAAGCGTTGTCCCCAGCGGGAGCCGATCGCTCGTCGCATACGCGCCGTTTCCACTATGTCTACGCCGATTCCGAAGATCACGATAAATCAACCTGCAATGCAGCGTACCTATAGAGTCCCTGTCTGGGTCCGCTCTGCGCATCAACTATAGACTGCGGTAACATTACCCTGCTTATAGAGATGCGCTATCTAAGCTCTCATTAAGTCCGGTGGACTGAATGATCTAAGCAGCAGCTAATGTGACGTTACCGTGAAATAGCAATCTTGCTTTCAAACAGCCTGAGCCACTATCACCTTCAGATAGCGAGTCTCGGGCATTGCCAGGAGATACGGATGATCCGGCCCCTGCCCCATAGTTTCCAAGATACGCAGATCCTTACCACTCTGACGCGCAGCGGAGCCCAGCACGTCCTCGAATCCGGACCAGTCCAGGTGATGAGAACAGGAGCACGTAATGAGGATACCACCGGACTTGAGTTTGGTTAAGGCTCTGCGATTTACATCTATGTAGCCTTTCACGCCTTCTTTCACCAAATGTCGGTTTTTTACAAAAGCGGGAGGATCGAGAACTATCAAATCGTAGGATTCGCGCGTACGCTTGAGAAAACTCAGGACCGGTTCATTGGCGAGAAAAACCTTCTCCTCCAATCCATTAAGGCGAGCATTTTCCATGGCCGTTTCCAACGCGGGCTGTGAGGAATCAACGCATTCCACTCGTTCGGCTCCGGCTGCTGCGGCGTGTAATCCCCAAGCTCCAGAGTATGAAAAGAGGTCTCCCACGACATCGCCTTGGGAGACATAACGATGAACCGCCTCGCGGTTGTCCGCCTGGTCAAGAAAATGGCCCGTCTTCTGGCCACCGACAATATCCACGAGAAAATTTAAAGATCCGGATTGTATGGTTACGTTCTCCGGTACATCGCCGTACGCCGGACGCTTTTCTAGGGGCAATCCCTCAAGGTTCCGCACCTGTGAGTCGTTGCGCAAAAAAATACATTGTGGTTCAAACAATTCTACCAGAATCTGCACGATCGCCCCTATCATACGCTCGATGCCGGCGGTGAGGCTCTGTACGACGATTACATCGCGATATTTGTCCACAACGAGACCGGGCAGTAGATCCGACTCACCAAACACTATACGATAGTGATCTCTATTGGGATAAAGCACGCGCCTGCGCTCATGCGCAGCATGAATCCTATCTCGCAAAAAGGTCTCATCAATTTCGATGCGTCTTCGGGACAGAATGCGAGCGGTAATGAGGCTGGCGGGGTTGACGTATGCCATTCCCACAAACTCACCTTTGTGTGTGGATACCTCGTGAATGTCTCCCGGTCTCAAGCTTGACACCGCAGGGTCCGCTATTTCGTTGGAGAAGATCCACATATGGCCTTTTGCTATGCGGCGATCGGCATTCTTGCGTAAAACTATCATGAACGGCTCTTTTTTGGTTCGATTTTTTCAATACTATTCATATACGGTCGTAGGACAGGTGGTATTGTAACACTGCCGTCGGCGTTTTGATTGTTTTCCAGTAAAGGAATAAGTATACGAGGCGACGCCATGAGTGTGTTGTTGAGCGTATGACAATATTGTGTTTTGCCTTCTTTGCTTCTCCACCGGATATGCGACCGTCGCGCCTGAAACTCGTGCAGACTGGAACAAGAATGTGTTTCAGAGTATTTGTTTCGGCTCGGCATCCATGTTTCCAGCTCATGTTTCAGCACTTGACCTTGACCGATTTCCGCTCCGCAAGCAAGCGCTACCCGATACGGCAATCCCAGCGCCTGCATTACGTCTTCGGCATTGGATAGAAGCAGCCGGTGCTCCATCTGGGAGACTTCAGGATCATTCACACAGATGGTGACCTGCTCGATTTTGTTAAACTGGTGCAGTCGGTAAAAGCCGCGAGTATCTCGGCCGTAAGAACCTGCTTCCCGACGAAAACACGTTGAATATCCACAATAGTGTTTTGGGAGATCCTTCTCGTTTAAAATTTCATCCATATGATAGGAAACGAGCGACACCTCGGACGTGCCCACCAGAAAAAGGTTATCCTTTTCTATCGCAAATGTGTCCTCTTCCCCCAAAGGAAAAAAGCCTGTGCCCACCATGGCTTCTCGCCGGACCAGTTGCGGCACGATCATCGGTTGAAAGCCCTTCGACACAAGCGTATCCAATCCAAACTTGAACAGCGCGAATTCAAGCATGGCGCCTTCATTCTTGAGCACATACATACGTGCGCCGGCGAATTTCACGGCCCGCGCCATGTCCACAATGTCCAGAGACTCAGCCAGCTCCATATGATCTTTGGGTTCAAAGTCGAATTGGGTAGGCTCCTTAAACGTGCTCACCAGCACATTGTCGTCGTCGCTTTCACCTTCGGGCACCTGAGACAAGGGAGGATTGGGTACTAGGAGCATTAGGTGTTCGAATCGTACTTCCACTTCCCGTAGTTTGGGTTCCAATTCTCCGAGCCGAGATTTGATGGATTTAACTTCGGCGACAGCCGTATCTTTCTCCGGCCCCTTCAATGCAGGAATTTCTTTCGACCATTTGTTCCGATCCGCTCGCAAATGTTCAACTTCCGAGCGCATACCACGTAATTGCTCGTCAACGTGCAGCAATTCGTCAAGATCCATTTTCATCCGCTTCTTACGGATCCCTTCTTTTACAAGATCCGGATTGTGACGGATGAAGGCTATATCGAGCATCTATTCACTCCTACGCTAATTAGTCGGCTTCTTGGGGCCTTTTCCGGCTTTGCTCAACGATTGCAGTAATGCGGGTGAGGGTTTATTCCAGGTTCTTTGTTCCATTACAGCAGTCGGTTCCGAGGTTTCCTCAGACGTATCGGTCTGATCTCCAGATATTGCCGGTTCCTGTTTTGGCCCAAAATGTTCCTTAATGTATGTTTCAAGCTCTTGCTGCTCTGCGGGTAACATATCCCCGTACAAGCGCTCCAAAGTTTCTCGTTCAGACTTGGTCATGGGTCCTCGGCCGATCTTGCTGGAGGCCTCCAACCATCTTCGTTGTTTTTCGGTAAGGTCCTTTTCTTCCACGGTATTCGCCCCTTTCAATATTAGAGACCACAGATGGCGGCAGTTCAGCCGAAGTTCTCCATCAACGTCCAAACTATCAACTCTGAGTTCCCGCCGCAAGTATTTCATATTAGTCTTTCGACTAAAGAGTGGAGTGTCACACGCAGCGTCTCGGAATGTTTCGCCTGATCCGGATACGGCTCCACAGGGGCGTCAACGAATAAAACAGTATCTTGGTCGTTCTACACACATGTAATTCCAAGCGGTTGTGTCTCTCCTACAAGAGGTTGGACGCCCTCTATTGCCCGTCGCACGTGTTTTTACTATAGTGTCTCATAGTTGATTAGAAAGGATCATCATGAATTATCATCGTCTAGGCGCCCTCCTTCTCGGAATATATACACTACTTTTCACCGCCTGCGGCGGTCCTGATACGCCAAAAGCCTCTACAGCTACGACAACAAATAAGGCCGCCACGCAAAAGGAATACTCCCCGGCTTTTGGTGACATGATTATACGTGGCTCTATTGGAGACGCGTCGGTCCTGTTGCCTGTTCTCGCCTCCGATTCCAGCAGCTTTGATATTACAGGGCTCGTATACAATGGGCTCGTCAAATATAATCGAGATATTAAGCTCGTCCCTGAACTCGCTGAGAAGTGGGAGATTTCCGACGATAATCTCATAATACGATTCTTTTTACGTAAGGACGTTAAGTGGCACGACGGCCAACCATTTACGGCCAAAGATGTGGAATTTACCTATAAGATGTACATAGACCCCAAAACACCCACTGCCTATGCAGCGGATTTCCTCAAAGTGAAGGAGTTCCGCCTTATAGATGACTACACTGTGGAAGTCGTATACGATAAACCATATGCTCCGGCGCTGGGCTCTTGGGGAACAGCCATTCATCCGGCTCATCTCCTCGAAGGAGCTGACCTGACGCAGAGTCCGCTTAAGCGAGCGCCAATCGGCACAGGGCCATACAAGTTCACCGACTGGAAAACCGGTGAAAAGATCACTCTGGATAGCTTTCAGGACTACTTTGAGGGTCGTCCATATATCGATCGTGTGTTGACGCGTATCATCCCCGACCAAGCGGTCATGTTTCTCGAACTTAAGGCCGGCAAGATCGACCAAACCGGTTTAACGCCATTGCAATTTCGACGGCAAACAACAGGAAAATTCTTTGAGGAGAATTTTAGGCGCTATAAGTATCTGACATTCAATTACTCGTACTTGGGGTACAATCTAAAGGACTGGAAATTTAAGGATAAACGTGTCAGGCAGGCCCTCACGTATGCAATTAACCGGGAAAGCATTGTGGAAGGCGTTCTTCTGGGCCTCGGTCAGGTTACGAACGCTCCTTATAAGCCGGACACCATGTGGTATAATCAGAATGTGAAAAAATATGAATACGACCCTAAGAAGGCCGTACAGCTCTTGGCGGAAGCCGGTTGGACACCAAACGCCGAAGGGATGATGGAAAAGGACGGAAAACCTTTTGCATTTACCATCATCACGAATCAAGGGAACGAAGTCCGCAAGAATGCCGCCACTATCATCCAAAAGGATCTAAAGACAATCGGCATAGACGTCAACATCAGGGTTATTGAATGGGCGGCGTTCCTGAAAAATTTCATTAATAAACGTAATTTCGAGGCATGTCTTTTAGGCTGGGGCATAGGAATCGATCCAAACCAGATAGATATTTGGGATTCCCACAAGACTGGCGAAACCGAGCTTAATTTTATCTCATATCAAAACCCTGAAGTAGACGAACTGCTCCAGAAAGGGGTAAGCGTCTTTGATCCTTTAGAAAGAAAAAAGTATTACGACCGTTTTCAAGAAATTATTGCCGAAGATCAACCTTATACGTTTCTCTTCGTGCAGGATTCTCTGCCTATTATTAGTTCCCGCTTCCACGGCATTGATCCGGCGCCCATCGGTATCGGGTACAACTTTATAAAATGGTTTGTTCCGGAGCCGTTGCAGAAATATCGAATCCAGCAGTGAGGACCGATGCTCTACTACATAGCTAGGCGACTTATGTTCATGCTGCCGGTTCTCTTGGGGATAACCATTATATCTTTCGGCGTAATGAAAATGGCGCCGGGAGATCCAACAAGCTTGGTCACCGACTTGAATCCCAACATGAATGAAGAGGCTATTAAGCGCATACGCGCTCACTACGGCCTGGATCAGCCCTGGTATGTGCAATACGGAAAATGGCTGGGGAATATGGCGCAGCTCGATTTCGGAACGTCGTTTTCTTCGGATAACCGGCCGGTCATCGACAAAATTGCTGAACGCATACCCATAACCCTCCTGATTAATGTGCTTTCTATGGTTTTGATCATGGCTGTGGCGATTCCTCTGGGCGTGCTTTCGGCCGTGTGGCGGAATTCGTGGTTCGATAGGGGCGCCACGGTTTTTGTATTTCTCGGGTTTGCCGTGCCCACTTTTTGGCTCGCATTGTTGCTCATCATACTTTTCAGCGTCAACCTGGGATGGCTGCCTATCTCGGGCTTTCGTTCGCTTGATTACGCGGAGTTGAGCTTCTGGGGTCGCGTTCGCGACATTGCCGCGCATTTGACGCTCCCCGTGTTTGTTTCAGCCTTCGGCGGTCTCGCCGGCATGAGTCGGTATATGCGATCCAATATGCTGGAAGTAATTCGACAGGATTACATTACCACCGCACGAGCCAAGGGTTTAGATGAGCGCACCGTGATCTTTAAACATGCGTTTAGGAATGCCTTGCTCCCGCTTATCACGCTGCTGGGGCTTTCTATCCCCGGTCTTATCGGCGGCAGCGTCATCTTCGAGACTATCTTCGCAATACCGGGAATGGGGCAACTGTTTTTTCAGTCGGTTATGATGCGTGATTATCCCACCATAATGGGTATTCTTGTGATCGGCGCGGTGTTGACTCTTTTGGGCAATCTCTTGGCCGATGTGTTTTACTCAGTGGCGGATCCCCGTATCCGCGTCAATGATTAAGTCATTTTTACCGTCTGCGTAGAGGAAGCTTGAATGGCTTTTCTCAGGACTGATTTTTTCCGTCGTCTGGCCGGCAATAGACTGGCGATGGCGGGATCATTCGTAGTGCTCACGCTCTTTGTGGTGGCCGGCGCAGCGTCTTACCTAGCGCCGTATCCTCCGGACCTGATCGACACCACGAAAATTCTCACTCCGCCGAGTGCGAACCACTGGCTAGGAACTGATGTCCTCGGACGAGACGTCCTCTCCCGCATCATCTACGGCTCAGGGGTGTCGCTAAGCGTGGGGTTTGTCGCTGTGGGTATCTCTACCCTCATCGGCGTCGTTCTGGGATCGGTGTCCGGCTATTACGGCGGCTTGGTGGATCGCATATTGATGCGCTTCGTAGACATAATGCTTTGCTTTCCCTCGTTTTTCCTCATTCTGGCAGTGATCGCATTCATAGGCCCCAGCATATGGAATATAATGGTGGTAATCGGCGTCACCTCCTGGATGGGTGTGACTCGCCTCGTACGCGCCGAATTTCTCACCATTCGTGAACGCGATTTTGTGAAAGCCGCTATAGCCGAAGGCGCGGGAGACTTTAGGATAATTTTTCGCCACATTCTTCCGAACGCAATGGCCCCGGTGCTCGTAGCCGCAACGCTGGGAGTGGCCTCTGCGGTGCTGATCGAATCAGGTCTTTCCTTTCTTGGTATCGGTGTACAGCCGCCCGACCCCTCATGGGGAAATATGCTCACCGAAGGTAAAGACAACATAGAGATAGCGTGGTGGCTTTCGGTTTATCCTGGATTGGCGATTTTCATCACTGTTATGGGATATAATCTCTTAGGCGAAGGAATTCGCGATACATTAGACCCACGTCTTCGAGAATAAAGTTAGGCATGCACAGCTCCGAGCGGCGGTTCCGTAATCTACAGACGACATCTTGGGCTATACATCGACAGTATCCTCAGAACAAAGGCGCTCCAATCATGACCCTACGCATCGGTTGGCTTTCTACAGGACGCGACGAAGCAGCTCGTAATTTGCTGGAAGCTGTCCGTGACGAAATTGTCTGCAATGAACTCCCGGCTTCCATCGACTGGATATTCTGTCACCGAGAAACCGGTGATGGCCCGTTCAACGAAGAGTATCGGCAGAGAGAATTGTTTTTTGATCTAGCGGCCGGCCTCGATATTCCGGTGGCTACCCACTCGCATGTGAAATTTCTACCTGATCTACGTAAACACGGAATTGCCGAAAGTCCCTCCGCTGCGGAACCTTCGCCTGCGCTTCAAGAGTGGCGCAACCGTTACGGAGCAGAGGTCATGAAGACAATCAACATGCTCCAGCCCGTGGACATCGTGGTCATGGCAGGGTACATGCTTATCATCGGCGCCCCGGAATTGAGCATGAACCTGGTGAACATCCATCCCGCATTGCCTTGGGGACCACCGGGTACGTGGCACGAGGTTATTCATGAACTCATCAGTACGGGAGGGGAAGAACAGGGAATTATGGTCCACCTCGTCACGGAAATTTTAGATCGTGGCCCGGTTGTCTCCTACTGCCGATTCCCTATACGCGGCCCAGGATGGGATGACCTCTGGACTCTCTGGAAGGCTGATGGGATGGATGAGAAAGAGCGGAATAAGCAAGAACAACACCCCCTCTTTAAGAAAATTAGGCGGGAGGGTGAAATTCGCGAGCTGCCGCTCCTGCGTGGCGCTATTCGGGAACTAGCCGTCGGACGAATTGTCATTAAAGATAGAAGTATTTGGGCATCCGGCGCTCTTCAATCTGAAGGAGTGGACCTAACGCCCAGCATTGAACAAACGGTAAATGGATCTACTCTGAATTTCATGTGATCTGAGACGTAGACAGCTACAGCGCAAGGCAGGTTAGTTTAACGGGCACGCTCGACAAAGCGTATTTCACCAGCCCTTGCGAGCTACATTTCCTCACTATTTCTTCTCACCGGACGTGCGTGTGGGCGCCGAGGGTGAAACCCAGTGCTGATTCTCTTGCAATCCTGAAGGCAACAAAACCATGAAAAAGCTACTGTTTGTGCTGATCGTCGGCGCGTTTGTCGCAGGCGGATGGTATTGGTATAATCATGGGAGTGACAGTGAACCTGAATACAAGTTCGTCACCGTTCCTGTGGAAAAAGGCGAATTGAAGGCCGAAATCACATCCAGCGGTAATTTGAAGCCACTTGTAGAGGTGCTCGTCGGTAGTCAGGTTTCCGGTTACATTAAGGAAATATACGCCGACTTTGAATCGCGAGTGAAAAAGGGAGACCTCATTGCTCTGATTGATCCCGCCACGTTCGCCGCTAAGACCGAACAAGCGCGTGCGGATCTTGAAGCGGCGAAAGCGGGTTTGGAAAAGGCGAAAGTCACCGCCATAGACGAAAAGCGTACCCTGAAACGTAAAGAGACCCTGGTAGCGAATCACTCCATCAGTCAAAGCGAGTTAGATACGGCACAAACAAAGTACGACGCCGCAGAAGCGGAGGTGCTTGCAGAAAAGGCAAGAGTGGCACAAATGCAAGCCAAACTCCAGGAAGCTGAATTACAGCTCCAGTACGCCAGAATCGTCGCGCCCGTGGATGGAGTGGTAACCTCGCGAAGCATGGATGTAGGCCAGACGGTTACCGCAAGCTTTCAAACCCCTGTTTTGTTCAAGATCGCCGAAGATCTCACAAGGATGCAGGTCCACACCAATGTGGATGAAGCCGACGTGGGCCGGGTGCGCGTGGGCCAACACGCAGAGTTCACGGTGCCGGCCTTCCCCGATCAGCAGTTCGAGGGAGTGGTGACGCAAATTCGCAACGATCCAAAGGTGGAACAGAACGTCGTGACCTATAACGTCGTCTTGGAAGTGGAAAATAAAGAACTGAAGCTACGGCCCGGAATGACTGCAAACGTGCGTATTCTGCTATCCAAAGTGGAAGATGCGTTGATGGTTCCCGATCAAGCTCTGAGATTCAAACCTTCGGAGGCTTTGAAACCCAGAGAGGTAGCCTCGGAGAAGCTTAAAGCCGGAGAAAAACGCCTCTGGAAGCTGGTTGGTCAACAGGCGATCGAGCCGGTTACAGTACGAGTAGGTATTTCGGGGATGGAACGCGTCCAAATTATAACAGATGCACTGAAGGCGGGCGACAAAGCAGTGGTCGAGGCCATATCACAGAAAAGGCCGGAAAAGAAAGCCACTGCTATTCGATTCAGATTTTAGCAAGCAGGCATTTCTGAAACAAAAGCTACCAGGGGTATGACCCCGTTCACCAATACGTAGCGCTCTCAGCCCGAGGACAGAGTACTCGCGCCTTGCCCATCAGGAGCGAGCACCTTTCGCCCGAGAGTTTCACACCTGTTGTTGCTGACCACCGTAGCCCGGTGGTATAGTGTGGCTATGCTCGGAAGCCATAACTCGCCTTGCAGCAGTCTGCAACAACCTTACTCGAGTGCTCTTAGTCGCAATTGTTTTTGCATAGTAGCCCGATATGCACAAAATTGATGGAGCCGTAATACGGCTTTTGTAATAAATGAACATCGGCTTCAGTTCACCAGCGAAAAACCCTCACCAATTGCGCCGTTTACAAAAAACGGTCCAAAGGGGATTATTATGAGTGAGTCCACCGAAAACGCTTCAAGAGATGTCGTTTCCAAAGGCCGCGTAGAAGCGGGAATCGTGTATTCTAAAGACCCTGCCGATTTTTATTATATGAGCGTGAATGTTCCATGCCAAAACGCATGTCCGGCATGGACAAATGTGCCGGCCTACATCCGAAAGGTATATGAGGGTAAGTACGCCGAGTCCTACGCGATCAATCGCATGGTAAACATTCTGCCGGGCATCTTGGGAAGAATATGTTCACGACCCTGTGAAGACAAATGCCGCCACGGGGACAGCGATCTCGGTCACCCGGTAAATATTTGCCACATCAAGCGATCCGCAGCCGATTTGAAACGGGAAGAGCCTTCCGTGCCACGATCTCGCTTTGCGCAAAATGGAAAAAAGGTGTTCATAATTGGGGCAGGTCCCGCGGGGTTAGCGGCTGCGCATGATCTTGCCACTGTTGGCTTTGATGTAACGATTTATGAATCGTTAGACAAACCCGGTGGAATGCTTCAGTGGGGAATCCCCGAATTCCGGCTGCCGCGCAACGTTATCGCGGATGAAACATCAGCCATTCTGGACCTTGGCGTAACCTTAAAGACCGGAATTAAAGTAGGGAAAGATGTTTCACTCAAGGATCTCCTCTCGCAATATGACGCAGGGCTCGTCGCCACGGGCTGCTATGTCTCCCGAGGTTTGGACGCTCCCGGAGAAGATCTGGAAGGAGTATACCCCGGACTGGAATTTCTCATGGAAGTGAACGCCGGAAGGCGCTTGCCCATCGGCAAGAGAGTCATCGTGATCGGCGCGGGCTTCACCGCATTTGACTGCGCACGTACAGCCCTAAGACTGGGTGCAGAGAATGTCTCCATCTGTATTCGCGGTTTGGAAGAAGAGCTTCGCGTCACTGCTGATGAAATCCACGAAGCCAAGGTGGAGGGCGTTACGATCAGACCGCTGCTCTTATCGCAAATAATTGTTGGTCAAAGCAAAGTCGAAGGCGTGGAGTTCGTTCGCTCTCGTCCCGGCGATCTTAAACCCGACGGTAGGCACAGATCCCTAGCCATTCCGGGCAGCGAATTCGTCATGCCTGCGGATGCGGTGATCGTGGCCGTAGGTCAGGAAAGTGAACCACTCTTTGTGAATGATACAGATACTAAGAACATAGCATTAAATCCGGATCCCGTGTCCAATACCACAGGTGCGCCGAGACTCTATTCCGCCGGTGATTTTACAACCGGTCCATCTACGGTAATTGCTTCCATAGCGAGCGGCAGACGTGCAGCGGAACGGATAGCGGAAGACCTGCTGGGATGGCCCGTGCGGGAATGGGTGGTGAGTATTCAAGAAACGCAGGTCACCGATCGTCAACGCGAATGGGACTACATCCCACGAGTGGAAATGCCCAAGGTAGAGCCCCCCTCAGAGCGTTTGGATCCACCGCAGCGAGAGGTTGAGACCGGTTTTGATGAGAAACTCGCTGAAGAAGAAAGCAAACGCTGCTATTTATGTTATCTACATTACGAAATAGACATCGACCGCTGCATATACTGCAGATACTGTATAGATGTGGCCCCTCGCCACTGCATCAAACTGGTGGAAAAGGTCATCACCAACGAAGACGGCGCCGTTACGAACCTTGTGGAGACAGGTAACTGGAGGAAAGTGAACGCCGTTGTAATCGACAACGATCAGTGTATTCGCTGCGGAGCCTGTTTACGAATATGTCCGATGGATTGCATATCGGTCTCGAAAGTTCAGCTGCTGGACCGCATGATTCCCTCAGGAGAGCAAAATGCCTGAACAGCGTTGCGTAATCATAGGGAATGGGCCGGCAGCCAATGAAGCGGCGATAACCCTACGCGAAAATGCGCCGGACATGCGCATTACCATCATTGGAGCAGAACGCTCCGGTCATTATCGCGCATATCTCTTACCAGATTTCGTGTGCGGTAAAGTAGCCGAAGAATCGCTTTACGTGCATCCGCCGGCTTTTTATCGGGAACGTAATCTTCACCTGCGGCTCGGGCAATCCGTGGTGAATATCGATTTTCACGCGTGCAAGATCACTTTGGATCATAAAGAAGTTCTCACGTATGATGGACTAGTCCTTGCCGTGGGCTCTAAGCCTAGAATACCGGAACCTCTACTCATTTTCGAAGATCTCATGCTCACCCTGAAGACGGTTCGCGACGCACACATCTGGCGCGAACGGCTTACAGAGGTGGATTCCGCGCTGATCATCGGCGGAGATTTGACCTCCCTTTCCTTTGCGAATGCACTCCTCACGATGGGTAAACAGGTCAAATTCATGCTGAACGAGGACTCCTTTTGGCCGGTGCGCTGCACCGAAAAGATTCTCAGTGAGGCATCGGAGAAGCTCAGGGCCAAAGGCGTGGACGTGATTTTATCCAATAAAATCAAAGGTATAGCACAGGAGAAAGACGACCGTTTTCACGTAGAAACCAACGCCCGAAACTTTCATATTGGACTCATCGGCGCCTTTTTCGGATTGCGACCAAACGTCAAGTTCCTCGCTAAAACGGGTGTGCTCCTTGAAAAGGGCATTCTTGTGGATAAATATCTGAGGACAGGCTTTGAAAATGTCTATGCCGCAGGCGATTGCGCTCAGGTCTACCATCCGGAATTTAAAGATTATTGGGTGTCCATAGGATATCGAAACGCACGAAACCTCGGACGCACCGCGGCGCTGAATCTGCTTGGTGGTAAATTCCAGGCCGATGTCGCTGCAAAAAATATTTTTGAGGTGGACGGCATCGTTGTGAACACATCCTGGTGGACGGAGTTCTGATATGTCTCGAATTGATTTAACAGTCGAAGTGTGTGGACTGGCCGGCGACGGCACAATTGCAGCAGGTGGCCTCATAAACGAAGCCATGTCTCTTGGTAATTATTTCGTTTTAGGGTTTGACTCTTATCCTGCGGAGATTCGCGGATTCGGTCGTTGCGTTACTCGGTCGCGAATTGGCGACGATGAAATACTGGCGCTCGATGATGAAACCCACGTGCTGATTTCCCTCGACGACGAACAATCCATCTCGCGAGTTCCCTATCTTGCGCACGATGCAGTAATCATTTTCGATAACAAACCTCCCGGCTATGTCGAAGAAGCGCGATCCTTGGTGGCTCATTTGGAGGCCGGCGCTCGATTATACGGAATTCCACTTACAGATCTTGCCACGGCGGCAGCGGGAACGCCTCGTGGAAAGAATCTCACTGCGCTGGGCGCTTTTGCGGGCGTGTACGGCGCCTCTCCTGAGCTGTTCCGTTATGTAATAACAAAGAAGTTTGAGCCCAAAGGTGAAAAGGTCCTCACGGCCAATCTAAAAAGTTTCGATGCCGGTTACGAATATGCCCTTGCACAATTTGCGGACCACCTGGTTCCCACGTTTTATAGCAGTGTTGAAGGCATACGTGAAGATAAAGTCATGCTTTCCGGGAATCTTGCCATAGGTTTCGCGGCACTGGACGCTGACTTGAAGCTGTACTTCGGGTATCCGATTACTCCGGCTACTCCCATAATGGAGTTTCTCGCAAAAAAACTTCCCTCACAGGGAGGAAAAGTCGTGCAAATGGAAGATGAAATATCTTCCATAGCCGCCGTTCTTGGAGCAAACCACGCCGGGGCACGAGCCATGACCGCCACCTCAGGGCCGGGATTTGCCCTCATGACTGAGTTGATAGGACTAGGTGTAATGGCGGAGATTCCAGCAGTTATCCTCAACGCCCAACGAGGAGGTCCGTCCACCGGCTTACCCACGAAGACCGAGCAGTCGGACCTCCATTCCGCCGTCTACGGAGGGACTGGTGACTCTCCGCGAATAGTCATTGCCCCCACAACGGTCGCAGAGTGTTACACCTATACGCTTAAGAGCTTTCAATATGCCGAGAAGTATCAAACACCCGTGGTAGTGCTCACCGACTTCTATTTGGATAACAGAGTTGAAAACGTCCCCAAGCCCATCGCCTCACCTGAAGACACAGAACGCTGGAATATTGCCCCTGATCCGGCAGGAAAGGGATCTTATCTGCGCTTTGAGAATACTGCGTCCGGCATCTCACCTCGCAGTTATCCAGGCCAGGAAGGCTTCAACTTCACTGCGTCCGGCCTAGAGCATACGGAAACCGGTTCACCTGATTATACGCCTAACATTCACATGAAAATGACGGCAAAGCGGTACCGCAAGATTCAATCCGCGTTGACGGATCTCCCTAGACCGGAAGTGTTCTACGATGAAGACCACCTGGCCGTAGGAGTGGTAGGATGGGGATCCTCATTCGGCTCGATATTGGAAGCGGTTAAACGAGCACGCGAAAAAGGTCTCAGCGTGGCCGCGCTCAAAGTGACTTCTATCTATCCCTACCACGCTGAAGAAATTAGATCATTTATGGTGAAATGCGAGGATGTCCTATTCCCTGAGCTGAACTTTTCCGGACAATTGGCGAACCTCATGGGCCATCTAAGTAGCCGAACACCATACCGCATCAACGAGGTAACAGGTGTGCCACTCAGCCCACGAATGATCTTCGCCAATATCAAGAAAATTATCGAGGCAGGTACCAGATGAAAACACCGGGACCACAATTAGCTCACCAGGTTGAAGATATACGCGAACGAAACACTTTTGAGCCCCGTTCTCAGTCTTTGCCCACCTGGTGCCCGGGATGCGGCTACTTTGGAATACTACATGCCGTAAACAATGCGCTTAAGCAATTGAAAAAGCCCCTGCACGAAACCATGATAGTATCCGGGATCGGTTGCGCCGGCCGATATCCTTTCTTTACCAATACCTATGGATTGCATGCGGTGCATGGCCGAGCCCTCCCCACGGCCACCGGCGTACAAATGGCCAACCCCGACCTCACTGTGCTCGCGATTGGGGGCGACGGTGACGGATTGGCCATCGGTGGCGCTCACTTCCCGCACTCTATTCGTAGGGATGTAAACATAAACTACTTGTTGTTCGATAACTCCATTTACGGCCTTACCAAGGGACAACCCTCACCGAGTTCACCAGTGGGTACCAGGTCTAAGGCTAGCCCCTACGGTACGGTTGATCAGCCGCTCAATGCGACACTCATGGCTTTAACATTCGGCTGCGGGTTTATTGCGAGGCTGTTCGCCGGCGATCCCACAGGTATTACACAAGCGCTCCTGCAGGGCATTCGCCATGAGGGCTTTTCTTTTTTTCACATTCTGACCACGTGCGTGACATTCGACAAGTCCTATAAAACGTGGGCTAATCTCAAGGAAAGCGTGCACCCTCTTCCGGACACTTATGATCCGACTGATTATCGGCGCAGCTTTGATGAAGTACTCACGAACGATTTCAGTACAGGGATAATCTTTCGCCGGCCGGGGAATGGAGAACAGGCCCGATGACGCAGTATCGCAAAGAATACGACAGTATGGGTGAGGTTCTCACTCCAAGCGATGCTTACTATGGAGCGCAAACGCAAAGGGCGGTCGATAACTTCTCCATCAGCGGCTTGAGATTTCCTCAATCATTCTATTATGCACTGGGGCTCATTAAGAAAAATGCTGCAATTGTGAATAGGGAATTGGGACTTTTACCGGAAGATACATCCCGTGCCATAGAACAAGCAGCCGAAGAGATGATTCTTGGTAAGTTGGACGAGCATTTTGTGCTTGATGTGTTTCAAACCGGTTCCGGGACGTCTACGAATATGAACGTCAACGAGGTTCTGGCGGGACGGGCAAACGAAATTCTCACCGGCAAGAGGGGTGGTAAGGCGCCGGTCCACCCCAACGACCATGTAAACAAGGGTCAGTCGAGCAATGATGTCATTCCTACGGCGATCCATGTAGCGGCCCTCGTCGAAATCAGACGTAGCCTTATCCCTCACATGGAGCGCTTGGCCTCGAGCTTAGAACAAAAGGCGTCGGAATTCGCCGATGTAAAAAAAATCGGGCGCACACATATGCAAGACGCCGTGCCAATTACTCTTGGCGACGAGTTCGGCGCTTGGGCTCGGCAAATGCGTTTAAGCATTCATAGGATAAAGAACACCGAAGGAACCCTACGGGAACTAGCTCTCGGCGGTACGGCAGTGGGCTCGGGACTAAACGCTGATCCGCGGTTTGCGGGGGGAGTAATTCGCAGAATATCAGCAGAAACCAATATTGCGTTTAAAGAGGCCGAGAATCACTTTGAAGCGCAAGCGGCGCAGGATGCGGCTGTGGAAGTAAGCGGCGCATTGAAGAGTTTAGCCGTAAGTCTTACAAAGATTGCAGCTGATATTCGTTTGCTGTCTTCAGGGCCACGCTGCGGCATCGGAGAGATCAATATCCCTGCGCTTCAACCCGGATCCTCCATTATGCCAGGTAAGGTCAATCCGGTCATACCTGAAATGACTATTCAGGCAGCTGCACAAGTTTTAGGTTCAGATGTAACCATTGCTATATGTGGTCAATGGGGCATTTTAGAGCTAAATGTAATGCTACCGGTAATAGCGTACAACCTGTTGTTTTCTATTAAGCTCCTTTCCGGCGCCTGCAATCGCTTCGCGTATAAATGCGTGGACGGCATCACCGCAAACGTGGAGAAATGTTGCTCCGGCATAGAAAGAAGCCTCGCCATGAGCACCGCTCTTGTCCCCGAAATTGGGTATGAGCAGGCGGCTCTCCTCTCGAAAAAGGCATACGAATCGGGGAAAACGGTCCGCGAAGTCGCACGAGAAGATAAAACTTTACCTGAATCTCGTCTTAACGAATTATTGGACCAGACAATTCACCGATGAATCGACATGTAAGTTGTGAATAACGGTATTCGTAGAGTTTTGTAGCGGGAGAACGGCAAGCTGAGGGACCTTGCTTGCTGTAGTAACTGGGCGCGTTCGTGCTTGTAATCCCTTTCGGCGGAAGAATCTCATCTCGATCCTGTTTTGCTCTGGCTAATCTTCTACAGTTGATCTCGATTTTTGGAGTTATCCACAGGCTATGTATTTGAAATCATTTATTCGGAGGGTTTTTGCTGTTTGCCACATGGCGCCACGTTACTGTATTTTAGTGGCTGACAGTTAATAATGTGT
>JBBRBO010000059.1:0-21947 GCA_038205805.1 Desulfomonilales bacterium | reverse complement strand
ATGATATTGCTTTGTTCAGCGTCACGGGCATCTCCTGTGAGAATGCGTCTTTATGTCAAAAACACACTATCACGGCTTTGCCCGTAACGCGATTTTATCCGACCTCACCAAGAATAAAAAAAGACTTTTGCAAGAGCCTCGAATAACATGTTTTTCATTGTCTTGGGACATTATTACGCCTGATCACGACCTATCAAGGCTCTTTACTTTCTCTCCCCTGGTTTTCCGTCTAAATCGGACGGCGTCCTGATGGCCGGCCTTCTCATTGCGGCGTGCTGAATCCTATGTTAGTATAAATCCTCATTGAGCGCCTCCTCAACTCGGAACAGCGTAACTACTATATACCTGAAACCTTACGGCTAACACGGTGAACCTAAGGTTTACGCGGAAAATAGGACATATGTTGTTGTGTCAGGTGTATACACGCTTACGAAAAGACCGGCTCAGTTTGAAAATGAAAACAACTTGTTAATATAGGACGACATTATGAAGGTATTGCTAGTGAATCCGGCCTACCCACAGACCTTTTGGTCTTTTGAGAAGGTTTTGCGTATGCTGAATAAAAAGTGCGTGCAACCGCCCCTGGGTCTGCTGACAGTTGCGGCGCTCTTGCCGACGGACTGGGATCTCAGATTGGCGGACGCCACCGTGGGAGACATCTCTGAACAAGACTGGGAGTACGCTGATGCAGTCTTTATAACCGGTATGGTCAATCAGTACACGAACATCCTTGAAACGATTCGTCAGGCTAAGCTGCGCGGCAAAACAGTCGTAGTGGGAGGCCCCATGGTCTTCCATGTTCCAGAGGAAGTCCTTAAAGCCGGGGCCGACATTGTGGTGAGAGGAGAAGCTGAAACTATAATCCCGAGACTCGTCGAGGCACTGGAAAGCAAGGAGTCCGGAATCGTCATCCAGGCGACTGAACGCCCCAATATACAAGACTCTCCTGCACCCAGATATGATTTGTTGGACATCAACATCTATGTGGACATGGCGGTTCAATTCTCCAGAGGATGTCCGTTTCAATGCGAGTTTTGCGACATCACCCTGATGTTTGGACGCGAGGTCCGGACCAAATCGCCGGAGCAAATCCTACAGGAACTACAAGCCCTGTACGACCTTGGATGGCGAAGAGTAGTCTGCTTCGTAGACGATAACTTCATTGGTAATCCTTCCCGCACGAAGGCCCTTCTCAGGAAGCTCGTCCCATGGATGGAAGAGCGTGGACATCCGTTTGACTTCACCACTCAGGCCTCCGTCAATCTCGCAGCAGATCCGGAGCTTCTGGATCTTATGGTTCGCGCCGGCTTCTGGAAAGTCTTTCTAGGGATAGAAACGCCGGATCGAGAGAACCTCAAGGAAGCGAAGAAATTTCAGAATAGCGCCGTGGACCTGGATCAGGTCTGTGCCAAGATCAACGCCGCGGGCCTTCAAGTTGTTGCGGGTTGCATACTTGGCTTCGACAACGAAGGTAAGGGCGCTGACCAACGTCTTATAGATTTTGCTTCGAGAAATCACATACCGGAAATGTTTGTCACCATGCTTCAAGCGGCGCCTGGGACGGATTTATGGACGCGACTCGACAAAGAGCGCCGTCTAATATTCAGCGAGTTCAACGAAAACACGGGGAGCCAAACTGCGCTCATCAATTTTCATCCCACCCGACCGAGAGCTGAGATCGTAGGAGAGTTCATAAACCTCTACAACATACTGTATGAACCGGAATTCTATCTGGATCGTTCGTTTGAATGCCTTTCGAGGATGGCGTCGCGGCCTCCGAAAAAAGCTTTTTCTCTACCGCATATGTCGGAACTCAGAGCCGTATTCATTACACTCTTTCGACAAGGAGCGCTTTACCCTTCAAGAGCCACCTTTTGGAAGTATTTTCTGAAGGCATTAGTCAGATTCCCTGAGCGGTTCAGGTATTTTCTTTCCGCTTGCGTGGTAGCGGAGCATTATTACGAATACCGCCTCACGATAGAGAACAAATTGGAAACGCAAATGGCGCATTGTGTCTCAATGGAAGCTTTGTCCGATTTCGAACGAATGTCTAAGACCGGGTCATAGCGGGAAAAGACGCGCTTCGGAAAGCGGAATGCGCTCAAAAAATGTGCCGTTTTTTATCTCATTAGCCGGATATATGACCAGCCGAAACCGAGAGGCGCCCACGGGATGTTGGACAAACGCTGACACCCACAGCCCTTCTTTAACCATTCAGGATATTTTTGGCTAACTGTTCAAGTAATCTTTTATCACATCTGCCACGCTTATGTGCCTGTGAAAACCGGAGGGGAGAAGTATCTCCTCTCCGGACCACTCTAAATCATTCCAGTTGGGCGCGTGCTGCCTGGTGAAGGATTACTCTGCTTCTCCAGCGAAAGCGCCGCATTTCGGCTCATCAGTCCGTTCAACAGCGCCTACGGTATGCCTGGTAACAAACGTCGGCGGCACAGCAAAGGCCTCACTACCCCACGTTTTTCGGGTAGCTTCCCAATATCTTGAGAAATTCCGTACGAGACTCCAGTTCCGACTTGAGACTCTGATATTCAGGCGCTTGGATGTCGATTTCCACATCAGCGTAGAAGAGGTATTCCCAAGGCCTTATGTGTATGGGCCTGGATTCAAGCTTTACAAGGTTGATGCGCTCATCCGCAAAGAGTTTCAGAACACCGTATAAACTGCCGGGTTTATCGCTCACGGAAAAGACCAGAGAGGACTTAGTATTCGGTATGTCCAGAAGCTTATCTGAGGAAATAACCACAAAGCGGGTGAAATTGCGGGGGCTGGTTTCGATTCCCTCTTTCAGGATCTCCATGCCGTACATCTCGGCGGCTTCTCGACCTGAAATAGCGGCTTCGGTGGGATCTCCCGTCTCATGAACTCGTCGAACAGCGGTAGCCGAATCCTTACACGCTACATGATCCCATTGAGGGTATTCATCCAGGAATTCCTTACACTGCTGGAACACTTGAGGATGTGAATAAACCCGTTCAATTCCCTCGAGTGTCGTCCCCGGACCAACGAGCAAATTGTGCTCTATCTTCAGCATGAGTTCCCCTACGATTTTGAGATCATACTCAACCAGCAAATCGTAGTTCTCGTGAATGCTCCCCGTCAATGAGTTTTCCACCGGAATCACACCGAATACGGCCGACCCGGTCCGGACAGCCTCGAAAACTTCTCGGAAAGACGGAGCGTTCTCGTGAGGCATACCGGTCCCGAAGAATTGCACGCACGCCTTGTGACTATACGAACCGGGCACACCCACATACACCGCTTTATGCGCCGATTCGTTCTTCTGAATAGACTCTTCCAGGACCCGCGCCTTCTCCAGATAGTTTAGATCCAGTTGCTTACCCACCACCGGCGCTATGACATACAGATCCCTCATCAATTTCCGGAACTGCTCGGGATATAAGCTCTGCGGTCCATCGGAAAACGCGTTGTCGGGATCGGAATGCACCTCTATCGTCAGACCGTCGGCGCCGGCCGCTATTGCCGCACGAGCCATAGGACTCACCTTGTCTCGTATGCCCGTGGCATGACTCGGATCGATAATGATCGGTAAGTGAGTAAGGGCTTTAATCACCGGTACCGCAGTTAAATCCAAGGTGTTGCGAGTATACGGTTCAAAGGTCCTGATACCTCGTTCGCACAGGATGACCTGGTCGTTCCCCTCGGAGAGGATGTATTCTGCGGACATGAGCCATTCTTCTATAGTCGCCGACAAACCCCGCTTCAGGAGCACGGGTTTCTTGATGCGCCCCACACACTTGAGGAGTTCAAAGTTCTGCATGTTACGAGCGCCGATTTGCAACACGTCAACATACTTAATCATGAGATCAGCTTGGGTAGGACTCGTGATTTCCGTAACCACTCCCATTCCTGTTTCTTCCCGCACTTCGGCGAGGATCTTCAAGCCCTCTTCTCCCATACCTTGGAACGAATAGGGTGACGTCCGGGGCTTGAAAGCCCCACCCCTGAACAGGACGGCGCCCGCTCGGTACACATGTCGGGCAATATCTAGGGTGCGGGTGCGCTCTTCCACTGCGCATGGGCCTGCAATAACCACTAAACGGTCGCCGCCCACGGCCACAGGTCCTACTTTAATGACCGACGATTCAGGATGCAGCTCACGACCCACCAGCTTGTATGGTTTCGAGATAGGGAGCACCTTGGCCACCCCAGGCATTGTCTCAAAATAGCGCATATCCTTCCGGACGGAGCCAACGAGGCCAATAACCGTTTCTTCGACGCCTTTGATCTCCTTAATCAAATAGTCATCGGATCGTAATGATTGCTTGAGCTTGTCTACTTCCTCGTCAGTGATTCCCTTCCGTAAAATTAAAATCATGATGTTCTCCTCGGTATCTGCGTTTAAATCAGCAAAAAAAACCCCAAGGAGCGTTTCCTCGGGGCTTAAAAACAAAACCCCGGGAGGACCTGAGATCCACCCGGGGCTGATGCGACTCTGCCGTTTATCCGGATGGATCGGTGCTAAAAAAATTAAAAAAGCCGAAGAAATATCCGGAAAAGGATTTCTCGACGGCCTGGATCAACGTGTATTGGATGGGTTGTTTCATTGCTGTTTCACTTATTAACGTCCACATTATACCGTTCAGGCGCCCCTGTCAAGCGCACTAGACCGGAGCGCCCATACGAGTCGCCGCAATTTACAAATCGTCCCCCCTTTCCTACTATGTACAGACGACATCTAATTACTACGAGGCATATATGAATTTGGCTGAAAAAGGCCGAGACGGTAAACCGCAGAGAGGATTATGCGGGATTTGTCCAGCCGGATGCTGGGTGGAGATAACGTTCGATTCCGACGGCAAAATGACCCAGGTGCGGGCCGACTCACAATCCGAACTCGGGATGATTTGCCGCCTGGGTGTCCATTCCCCCGAAATTGTGTACTCGCCTGATCGTTTACTCTATCCGTTAAGACGCAAAGGCCCCAAAGGAACATACGACTTTGAGCGTATAAGCTGGGATGAGGGCTTTTCCACAATTGCGGATAAGCTCCAGTCCATCAAAGCGGCGCATGGCCCCGAGGCTACGGCCGTTTACACCGGTCGAGGCAGCTTTGAGCAGGCTAAATGCGACGTGTTTCAGCCTAAAGGTGTGGAGGTCTCATCCGCTTCGAGCCTCCTCTTCCCTTTCGGATCTCCTAATACACTCGGCGTGGGAGCGCTCTGTTATGTCTCCTTCGCCATGATCGCTCCACATGTGACGGCCGGCGGTATGTTGACGGACATGTTTTCCGATATAGAAAATGCCGAGCTGGTGGTGGTGTGGGGAGCCAACCCCGCAACGGACAGTCCGCCGGTGGAATTCACCCGCATTATGAAAGCGCGGGAACGGGGAGCAAAGGTAATCGTCATCGACCCGAGACGCACCGGAACCGCACGCCATACCGAGGCCCAGTGGATTCCCATACGACCCGGCACAGACGGAGCACTGGCGCTGGGACTGTGCAATACGCTTATTGAAGAAGAACTCTATGATGACTCCTTTGCATCCAAGTGGACCACTGGTTTCGATGAATTCGCCAGGTATACGCAGCATTTCACTCCTGAAGTGGTGGAGGGAATAACAGGCGTATCAGCGAATACCGTTCGGGAACTGGCGCGCTCCCTCGCTAACGCCCGCGGAGCCGCTCCGGTCATGTATAGCGGCCTCGAGTACAGCGACAGCGGCGTCCAAGCCGTACGGGCCACCCTTACACTCTGGGGGTTGGCCGGCCAACTGGATGTGCCCGGAGGAAGATGCTTCGCCATGCGCGACGCAGCGTTTCCCATGAATCGCGAAGGACATATCCTCAACCCCGACATGGGGAAGGCTCTGGGTCGGGATCGCTTCCCAGTTTACAGCGCGTATCGCGGAGAATCCCATGCCATCTGCCTGCCCGATTCAGTGATCCGGGGAATCCCATACAAAATTAAGGCGCTTCTGATAGTTGGAGGCTCTATCTTGACGTCATGGCCCCAACCCAAGATATGGCAACAAACCCTGGGCGCCTTAGATTTCCTCGTGTGCATAGATCGCTTTTTGACCGCAGACGCGGCGTACGCCGACATAGTCTTACCAGCCACAACGTATTACGAAATAGAGTCATACATGCGGTATGGGTCCATATTCCGTCACAGGGAAAAGGTCATTGAGCCTTTGGGTGAATCGCGGCGAGGCTTCTTCATCCTCACGGAAATTGCGGAGCGTCTGGGTTACGGCCGACTCTATCCTCAAACGGAAGAAGAACTTCTGCGCCATGCCCTCAAGCCTGCGGGTTTCACCTTGGAAGACATGAAAACCGCCGATGGAATACTGTCCACGCCTGCAGGAATGATGCAGTATAAGAAATGGGAAAAGGGGCTCCTTCGATCCGACGGTCGGCCGGGGTTCGAGACGCCCACAGGCAAATTCGAGATAGCTTCCACCATCCTGGAAGAGCATGGATACGATCCCCTCCCAATTTATACGGAGCCGAAAGAAGGGCCTCTGTCGCAACCCGAAACGGCAAAACAATTTCCACTGGTCTTTACTTCGGGGTCGCGAGTCTCCACGGATTTCAGGTCGCAGTTCCACGGTATTAAGGGGCTCACCAAAGACCGCCCGGAGCCCACCGTCATGATCAACACCCTTGACGCGGCGGATAGACGCATCCTGAACGGCGATTTAGTGGACGTGAGGACGCTTCGTGGAGCCGTGTCCTTTCGCGCCAAGGTCACCGACAACATCATGGCGGGCGTTATAGATGCGGACATGGGTGGCGGGGGACCGGTAGGACCGGAGGCGTGGCAGGAACGAAATGTTAACGTGTTGACGGATCTTCAACGGTATGATCCGATCTCCGGTTTCCCTGTTTACAAGGCGCTTCTGTGCGAAGTCCGAAAGGTTCAGGGCGGCGATCAGTCAACAACCCTAGACGCTGATTTCGGCATTGATCACCGCGACGCCGCCCTGTCAACCGCTTCGGCGCCCACGCTGTCAAAGCCCCGCATCTACCTGGATCACAACGCCACAACCCCGGTTGACGAGGAAGTGGCTAGAGTGATAACCGAACTCACGGCCACGACCTACGGGAACGCCTCCAGTATTCATAAAACCGGAAACGAGGCGCGCTTCGCAATGGAATCCGCGCGGCGCAAAGTCGCCCAACTCCTGAGCTGCACCGCTCGCAGAATCATATTCACGGGGGGCGGCTCAGAAGCCGACAATTTAGCGATCAAGGGAGTCGCCTTCGCTAAAAACGCCAAAGGCGGACATCTCGTGACGTCCGTTATCGAGCACCCCGCCGTCCTTGCCGCATGTCAATGGCTCGAACGCAACGGGTTCACCGTGTCATACGTAAAGGTTGACGGACAGGGCCTAATTGATCCCACGGATGTGGCGGCGGCCATACGACCCGAAACCATCCTCGTCAGCGTCATGACGGCCAATAACGAAACCGGAGCAATCCAACCCATTCGTGAGATTGCCGAAATCGCACGGGCGCACAACGTTCTCTTCCACACGGATGCGGTCCAGGCGGTGGGCAAAATCCCCATAGACGTTCAGGAGCTTGGGGTAGATTTGTTGACGCTCTCCGGTCATAAGCTCCACGGCCCTAAAGGAGTGGGAGCCCTTTATGTGAAAAAAGGCGTCACATTGGACCCCCTCGTCCACGGCGGTAAACAAGAGACCGGCCTGCGCGCCGGAACGGAAAACGTACCAGGGATAGCCGGTTTGGGCAAAGCAGCTGAACGGGCCGTTCAGAATCTCCCTGATATGAACCGTGTACGAACGCTAAGGAACAGGCTGGAGGACGGCATCAGGGCCTTAGTCCCGAAGGCTAAGCTCAATGGTCCTGATGAACCACGGCTCCCGAACACCTTGAACATTACTCTGCCGAACATGCGGGGGGAATCCGTCGTGCTTGCCATGGACCGCAAAGGGATAGCTCTGTCGTCAGGATCGGCGTGTCGCGCAGGCTCTCCTGATCCGTCTCACGCACTCATCGCCATGGGGCTCTCAAATGAGGACGCCCATTGCGCCTTGCGCTTTTCCTTCGGCCACGGCAATACTAAAGAAGATGTGGACCGAACGCTCAAGGCACTGAAATCAATTATAGAAGACTCATCGGCAGGCGCACGATTTGTCCCCTGCCGATAGAGAACAGGTCTTATACCAATTTTGGCCCCGAAGAGCGAGCATAGGGAAGTGCCATTTTAAAGAAGAACGCTCAACAATCGTATCTTCTCGAAATTGCATTGGTATAAAATACGTTCCAGGCGAGGAATGAAAACGTCTACTGCTTTTGAAATATTTACTAATTGCGACAAGCAAGTAATTGTTCACACACAACGCGACCGTAGGCTCACATAGACGAGAATTATCCCTTACCTACGGTTTTGCTGAAGGAGTTTCCACCCATGTGCAACACCGTGTTTGAAAACGGTATGGAGCTTATAGATTGCCGAACGGGTCGTTTTACGGAACGTATGGCTCGTGATGTGCTGCTTGGCTTGACTGCGAACCAAAAGTACATTTCGAGTAAGTACTTCTATGATGCGCGGGGCTCTGAGTTATTCGAAAAGATCTGTGAACTCCCCGAGTACTATCCTACCCGTCTGGAAAGCGCCTTGCTGAGCGAAAAAGCCGAGGAGCTTATACGGAATTTTCACGGCGGGGATCTCATTGGACTTGGTTCAGGATCCCACTGGAAGATCAGAACCCTTCTTGATGCGCTTGATTCGCAAAACAGGGCGCTTACGCGATATGTTTCAGTCGATGTCAGCCAAAGCGCCATTCTCGCGTCCGGCGTCGAGCTGGGCAAGACCTATCCCGAACTCGAAGTATTGGGGGTTGTAGCGGATTTCACCAGAGACCTTCATCGACTGCCCGAAGACCGCCCGAAACTTATGCTCTTCTTCGGCAGCACAATCGGTAACCTGAAACATAGCGAGGCCGTCACCTTTCTCCGGAATGTGGCCGGTTCTCTAAAACGGGGAGATCGTTTCATCCTCGGGATTGATCTCATTAAGCCGGTCGAGATACTAGAGGCCGCATACAACGACGCTCAAGGACTCACCGCCGAATTCAACAAAAACGTGCTCCTCGTTATGAATCACCAGCTCGGCGCCAATTTTAGGATCGAGGAGTTCGATCACCTTGCCTTCTTCAATGAGCAGGAAGAGCGTGTCGAGATGCACTTGCGAGCGAATCGGCCTGTAAAGGTCGAGATTCCGCGGCTCGACGCCACCATAGCGCTTGAACAGGGCGAAACGATCCATACGGAAATTTGCCGCAAGTTTAACTGGAAATCCGCACAGCAAATGGTGCACGAAGGCGGCCTTACAATCACCCATCGGCACACCGATCCGCAGGATTGGTTCGCGCTGCTCGATTTGCAGCGGGCCGACGCAGTAGACCCCGAGCAATCTGCAAAATTAAGCCGGTGAACAGCACGCCGATACGGCTCATCTTCGAAAAACGAATCCCGCTTGTCCTGTTTACCTGAACAAGCGGGGTTGTCTTCGATTCGTGGTGCCGAGGGACGGAATCGAACCATCGACACAAGGATTTTCAGTCCTCTGCTCTACCGGCTGAGCTACCTCGGCGTATCCAGAGACAATATGGTATTGCGCCGAAGGTGTCAAGACCTTTTCCGCGCTGGTACAAGCACATTCCTGAATTCGCGGCTCGACGCGTTTCATCTCCTCTCACCGAAAGCCACCTCGTGCACAGCGGGCAGCCTGAGCGTGAAGCGAGACCCTTTGCCCGGACCTTTGCTCGTCGCTGTAATCGAGCCGCCATGTTGGGCTGAGGCGCCGGCGCAGAAGGCCAAGCCCATGCCCGTCCCTTTAATTCCCTTGGTGGTAAAGAAAGGATCAAATGCCTTGGCAAGAACCTCCGGACTCATGCCCATACCCGTATCTACTACCTCAACAGCGACAAATTGTCCCACATGTGAAGCGCGAATGCTGATGTCGCCCCCGGAAGGTAACGCTTCCGCCGCATTCTTTATAAGGTTCAAGATAATCTCGAAGACGTCGCTCTCAATACCCTCAATGTATAGACCGGGTTCACTCTTGATATCCACAGTGATTTTTTTACCGAGGCGCTCGGGGAGAGTCTTCCACCACGTTCTGCTCATCTCCAGGGCTTGCTGAATAATATTGTGGACATCGAGCGTTTTTCGATTCTTTTCCGCGAAACCGGACCCCAGTTTGGCAAAGCCTTGGAGACGCCTTGCCGTATTAATGTCCATTTTGGCGCTATCCACAATTTGCGTGAGCCGGTCCTGGATGTCATCCATTCGCCCGGAAACTAAATTCATGAGAGCAAGCTGCGCCGCACCTAATATAATTTGAAGTAAATTGTTGAAGTTGTGGGCCAAACCTACGGATAGTTCCGCCACCGAACGAAACCGTTCGGCGCGTGCCGCAACTTCAGCGGCTCTACGCGTCTCGGTCGTTAAGGTGAAAAACACGGAAATGCCTTCCATCCAGGGATACACTCGCACATAATACCAATTCTCGAATGGAGGGGCTTGAAAATGCGTCTCAAACTCGATAGGCACGCGAAGTTTTAACGCGCGTTTATACTCATATTCGAAGATTGATCCTTTTGCCTCGGGAAAAGCATCGAAGAGATATTTCCCCATTACCTCATCCTTGGCTCGGCCAAGGAGCCGTTCCGATGCGGAGTTCATATACGTGAGCGTCAATGTCCCGTCCAGCGCAAGAAAACCGTCGCTGATACTCTCGAGCAGCATCGAGAGGTGATTTTTTGCCGTCGTGAGTTCGACCTCAGCTCGCTTCTGATCGGAAATGTCTATACACGCCCCGAGCTTTACGATTCTGTCGTCCGACCATCGAATCATCCTGCTTACCGAAAGCAGATACTTACTCAAGGCCTCCTGGTAGATCTCTTCACGAAAGACTCCGGGCGTATCTTCGTCTATGTGGTTCAGTGAGCATGTTGCACACGGCTCAGTTTTCCCTCGAAAGCGTGCAAAGCACGCCTCCGCACTGTCGTCATTTCCGGCAAGTTGCTTTGCGGAACGGTTCGCATACAGCACTTCGTATGTTCGTGGATCGACAACGGCAATACTCACATCCAGGCCGTCGATTATTGATAAGAGTTCCTCACGCTGACGAAGAAGCCGTTCCCGTCTCGTGCGCATATTGTCGTATGTTAGAAATTTTTCATACGTGATGAGACATTGCAGGGAAAGGTCTACGAAGGAGGCCGCTTCTGTCGAATCGTCGCTTCCGGCAACCGGGAATCGTAGAGAACTACCGGCGTCCCATTCCAAAGGAGGAGATCCGCCTTACGCTCCATATTCGACGGCTGCGTCGCTGCATTGCGTTCGATCGCCACCACATGGGGAGCAAAATGTACAAGAGCCGACACGGCTTGCTGCGGTTCGACGAAGTGGGGCTCGAACTTCCTCGAAGGCAGGGGTGTAAACATGTTCCCGCTCGCTGCCCTACGCCGCTGCGAACCTATGATGAGTGCTCGAAGAGTTTCCATTGGTGTCCCCCTGAGACAGGAAATATTCGGCACACCCAATTTGGCTGAAGATCGCCCTAGAAGGCGCTCTACTCAATAAAGGCAAGAATCAATTTTCAAGGATCTTGTGCTTTCTCTCCGGCGCAATATCCTTCACGCAGACCGCATACAGCGTCTTCTCGTCCTTCGCCTTCATAATAACGGAGGTAGCCCGACCGCTCCTGAGACTCCCGAAAACCTGCGCCCATCCTGAGATAGACGGAGCTCAGGGCTTGCTCGCTCATACTGAAGGCGCCCTGTGCGTGTTGTTCATTATAGCACTTTCCGAGCGGGGAATACGGTGTTTGTGGAGGACTCCACATAAAAGAATGTGTGACTCTCCAGCTTCTGAGTTCCCGCCGTGGTCTACGCTCCGGTGAGGAGAGCGGCCAATTCACGCTCGTACACTCGGGTAGCTCCAGGACCGAAGGTAACGAACACCACTTCCCGGATAGACGGGAAGCGCTTGCATTCTTCGGCTACCGTGGTTACAGCTATATGTGCAGCCGGCTCTACGGGATACCCGTACGCGCCCGTGCTGATTGACGGAAACGCGATGGAAGTCACATCGTGCCCTGCGGCAACCTCAAGAGAGCGCCGATAGCAACTTGCCAGCGCTTCGGGCTCACCCGACCCACCTCCGCCATACACCGGCCCCACGGTATGTATAACGTAACGCGCTTTTAGATCGAATCCCTCCGTAATCTTGGCTTCACCGGTGGGGCAGCCGCCTAGGGTTCGGCAGTTGGCGAGCAATTCCGGACCCGCCGCGCGGTGGATTGCCCCGTCCACCCCGCCCCCGCCCAACAGCGACTTGTTTGCGGCATTCACGATGGCGTCCACATTCATCTTCGTAATATCACCCTGTTCAACTCGCAATGTAGCCGACATGTCACACTCCTCTCAGTAATTAATTCCGATGTGCTTTCACAAAAGTAAGATCGGCGGAGCTTTTGTTGCAAAGCAGGTTTTTCCAACCTCTTTCTAAGAAATTTATAATAATCGCCGAAAGCGGCATTTTCTCCTTGAGATAAGCCGGGTTAGACGATTGCAAAAGTTCTTGGTGAGGGGTTTAGGACCCATCCTTTCTTTCAAGAAGGTTCTCCCCTATATTACTTCGTTTGATTCGGTATTTGTTATAAGTATGCGCGGCGCACAAGGCGATAACCCGTGGGGGAACTCCCCGGTTCTTGGTCCGCATTGCGGCGCCCCTAATACATACCTCGAATTCGCCTATGAACCAACACCATTTTAAACGGACGACGCACTCGAGCTTTCGGAAAAGTGAGTTGGCGATAAGCGAGTTTCTCGTTCTTTGCTTTCTCATGATGATCCGCCCGGGCGTCCGAGTTTTTGTCCCCTGATCGCGGGTCAAAAAAAGTAAAAAACCCTCGTTGTCCTTGATTCCTCAAGAGGAAAGAATACTTTATCAAACAGAATCTATCCCCAACGAGGTGAGTATATTATGCGACAAAACGTGCTTCCTTTCCAGCAGGGAGTTGACCAAAAAGAAGGAGGTCTGACGGCATTGGCGGGGGCACGTTATATTTGGAGTTTGCTCATCGTATGGGACTGCGGCGCATGATGGCGGACAAGGTCCGAGCCGTAGACGGCGAGCAAGGCTGGACTGATGACCAGATGATAATGCCCTGGTTTTGCTCTCAAGCGAGACCTACCCGGCCACGACCTGATTTTATGGTATCGAGAACTCTGCGGCAAGAGCGAGCAAGCCCATTTCGATCATGAAGGAAGATCTTGCCGGCGGAAAACTCCCTTCGCAGTTGTTCGGGGGAAACGCAGCGTGCGGGCAAATCATGATTCTCGCTGTCAATTTCAATTCGGCCATGAAGCGCCTTACGTTGGAGAAAAGCTGGGTGCAACGTCGGATGAAAGCCGTGCACTTTTGGTCAATCAGTCTTCCGGGCCGGGTATTTCGGCGCGGTAGGCGGCTCTTCGTTCTACTCGTCAGGGGCAATCGTCGAACGACATATTCTTTGAAGCTCGGAAAAGGATGTTGTGTTTATGCGATTCGGGTTAGTCAAGGCAGAGGAGGGCACAGTAAAGCTTGAGGGAGGCTGAAACGAGTCACGGGGGATAGCTCGTCCAAAAATCCCATGAAATAAGAAAATCGTGCGCCCTTTCGAAATCTGCGCAACAACGTCCAATTTCGCCGATTTTGACATGCTGGGATTCCTCAAATCGGGACCTTTGAAGTCCCGAGCACACATCATCCAAAGCCGACCGTGGTTTTTGGTTAGTTGATGTGGTTAACAAAAGCGGCAACAACAGGTTAGCAACCCACGCTCAAATACGACAATATTTCCGGCATTGCACTCATGACACACCTCTCCGGGGCGCCTATTTTGCCGTCATGCGAATCCATTGTCGCGCTCTTATAGGACTTTCTTGAAGAGTTGAGCGACAATGCGACCAATTCTTAAGTCCAACCCATAAGCTATTCTTAGGGGTAAGAGCCTCAAGAAACCATCAGAACATGAGAGTTGTTTCTCTCCAGACACTCGGTCGTTCCTTGGATTTATCGCTTTCCTTCATTTTCTCGTCATCCCTCTCATACATCATAACTCATACATTATAATAAGATTATGCGCGCGGAACGTAAGTCTAAATCTCTCGGCCTGTGAAATAGCTTGAAATTATGTGCCGATGTGTCGTAAAATACTCCAGAATCAAAATATAAGCGTTCGGAGTCATTCTATGAGAACCTTACTTGCGCTGGTCCTAAGCCTCTCCGTTTGCATTATGTCGGATGCGTGGGCAGAACCCAAAATCCGACCTGAAAGCGTGAAATATCCCCTAAGACGAACGCAATTGTATGCGTCCAAAAAAGCATTCGAATCTGTATTCAACCGGAGCAGGACCTTCGAAACTGTGTTTGGCGTTCGTCGTTGGCTGCATTTTATTCCTCAGGAGCAGGAGTTACTCGAAACCACATTGAATGAGTCCGAGGAATGGCTGAACAGGTGGGGCTCCTACGGAGTGCTGGGTCACGGTGAGGAAATGTTTACTCTCGAAGCGGCGCGATGGCGCCGGCAGGTAGATACTATGCGGTAAGTGTCCGGCAAAATCAATTTTCTTAAGCTGCCGAAGGCGCAAAAAATATAATTGGATTAGTGAGACGCCGGTTGTGGAACTATCGACCATTTCGTATTTTTAAAATAAGCTTGAATGCTTTGTCGATTTCCCGGAACAGGTCCGCAGCTTGTTGGCGTTTTTCTAAAGTCCCATCTTTTATTGTATCGGGGTGACAGTGCTTAATGAGTTCCCTGTAGCGCTGTTTGACGCACTCGGTCTGAACTGATGGTTTCAATTCCAGAAACTGGTACGCTTTTTCCAGATCGGACAGGTGCGGCGGCCGCCTCTCTTCCCTTGTGGAGGATTTTGCAGCATTTTTTCCGAGTATAATGTGTAATTTGCAGTCGAGGCACATTTCTTCTTGTGCCGAAGGTAAAGCATTGCCGCACCCGGGACAGTAGGTTTTTTGGATCGGGGAGGAAGGGGAGCCCCAAACCTGTTCACGAATTTTTTTCCACCCGATTCTACTTAAAAAACCGATGTAATCCATGACTGTTCCCCTATGACGTTCTGTGGCCTGCAGCATAAAATACCAATACCCTTTCGAGGTCCATCGTAAATGCGGGAAATTGGTCATTGAACTCAGTCTGCTGGGATTACTCTCCAGTGTTCTAATTTTCGCGGCACAGGGCTTGTTCGACCTCATCGGGAGATTTGAATCCGGCATTCGGCATCGCCTTTTCCCGAATTTCTTCCCCGATGTGCTCTACGGGATTGAGTTCCGGACTATAAACCGGTCGAGCTATGAACCTTATATTCTCAGAAATTTTTTTGCCATTTGCTCGTATGCCATGCTGCTTGATCAACAATCATGATAACGAAGAAGTCTTTAAAATCGCGAGAAACATGCTCATCATCTTAATTATGAAAGACGAGAGTGAGCGGCGCCCAATTGCAACGACGCGACCATGGTATTCCCTCCGCTGTCTTGTGACTATCTTAAAGAATGACTTGTCCCATTTTAAGGGAAGCAATTAAATCGCGAAACGCGTCCATGACTTGTTGGACCCACAGGTCTTCATCCGTTCCTTGAGGATGAACAGCTACGACTACGTTCGTTGTTTTGGTAGAGGCGATCGTGATCCGGCCCATGGCTTGAACGTAACTACCATGAACGATGGAGTAAGTCGCCGAGATAGAATTTAGGAATGGCTTAGCCCAATTTAATCCAGTCAGGAGTAGCAGGCAATGCGGAAGGTATGTGGAAAGCTCAATCTCAAACAGGGACAGGCATCCAGGGAATTGAATGTCTTGCAATGCTTGACTTGGATTTCCGACATCTGCCGGTGCAACTTTGTAGAGGTTTGACCAGACAAGATGGGAAGGCCAATCGTCCTTATTCACGTCGGCAATACCGGATTGATCGACTACAGCGCGAATTACCCTCCAAAACGCTGATTTCTTGGTATTGTAACCGCTGGGATTGCCCCAACGATCTGTTACCCACAGCATGGGGCATACCCCAGTGCCTGTGCCTGTGACGCTGTTGAAGACCTGTTGAGCATAACTCGCTGACACTGTTGGATTCACAAGGTCACATGGAAGGATGCCGTTAGTCCATCCGTTCACCGCACGCCCTACGACCATCAGTTTTTGATCATACCGGCACCCCTCCATGGACAGGAACCCTGTGACCTCGCGATCAGAGTGAAGTGGCGTCGCATTACTCCCGACGGAGGGGAGTATTATTTTGGCAAGAATATTACGTTCGTCTATCGTCGCCATTCTAAGTATCCTCCATGTTTCCCTCTGTTTAGATGACTTGGAGAGCAACCCGCACGGATTTATGCTTTCCTGTCTCTGCTTAGATTTTTAAGTAAACGTTGTCTCCCCGATAGATTGGGTCAAGCGGTTCATGAATTCAGCGTTCCATGACCACATCAAGACGCTCTCAACTCCTGCGGAGGTCTTGCCATTCGGGAAGTCTTCGGACCCTCGCCCGTTCGCGAGATAGTGAATCTGATTCCAAGTGCCGGAATTTCAGCTAACACTAGCTAACAGATTTCAAAACAAAGTATCACGAAGCACTACTGAGCACAACGATAAAGCAGAATTGCTAACGATACTCCGCAACACCCTGTAATATTACTTTGTAAATGCGTTCGCAATGCGGGGGTCGAGGGTTCAAATCCCTTCATCGCCACCAAGAATTACAACGAATGAGGTGATGCCCCAGCATGACCTTTATGGTTCATCCGGGATTTGCGTACCTGAGGTTGCAAATCCCGGATGAACCATAAATCAATACTCATAAGGGTGAGGAACGCGAGTCAAGCGGGCATCTTTTCAAATAGCCATGCCCCCACCAAGCTAGTTAGCAGCCAAAAACCGAAGAGCACTCCCAAGCTCAAAAAAGGGGGAAAGTGGGCAGACCCATTTAAAGCGTATCTCATTCCATCTACTCCGTATGTTAAAGGATTCACGTATGTTAGAGCTTTTAGCCAAACGGGGAGTCCTTCTAGAGGAAAGAGCGCTCCGGACAGGAAAAATATCGGCATAATGACAAAGTTCATAATTAACTGAAAACCTTGAGGATCACTCATGCGCGCAGCAAACGTTATACCTAGACTCACGAAGGCCGCCGATATGAGAATCATAAATGCTAGAGTAAGCAAGAGGCCTGAAAAAGAGGGTTTGACAAGTCCGGTCGCAAGCATAGCTACAAGAAACACGAGGGCCTTCAGCATAGACGTGGTCACAGTACCGATCGTCTTGCCGGTCATGATAGCGATTCTGCTGACTGGAGCAACCAGAATTTCCTTCATAAAACCAAACTGCTTATCCCACAAGACACTCAGCCCACCAAACATAGAAGAAAACAGTAGCTGCATGGCGAGAATACCAGGGGCAATGAACTCAGTGTAAGACACGTCACCCTTGTATCGAAAATGACCGGCAAACCCTGTGCCCAGGATTCCCAAAAAGATCAGAGGAAGCGCTATTGACCCTATCAGACGGCTCCGGTTTCGAAGAAACCGTTTCATTTCACGTAACCAAAGAGTGTGCACGGTGGTTAGAATACTCACCTTTTGCCGCTCCTCCTCATCAACCGGATGCGATCCGTAGGCCGGGTAATTGGTTCATCTCTCATGTGTCGTCCGGTCACAGCTAAGAACACATCTTCAAGATTAGATTTCCGAGTCGAAAGCTCGGTTATGTGCACCCCCAGTGACTGTGCCAGAGCGAAAATCCGAGGCAATACACTTTCGCCCACGGCTGCTCGAACGCGCAATCTGTTCGCTTCGCACACGACACTACGCACTTCCTCTAACTTACGTAGGGAATGGATGAATACCTCGGATGCAGTGGAGACCACCAGATTCAGGGTGTCCCCTCCCAGACTTGCCATCAGAGCTGCAGGAGTGTCCAGAGCCACTATGCGGCCTTGGTCAATAATGGCTACCCGAGAACATAGTTGTTCAGCTTCATCCATATAATGAGTCGTCAGGATTAACGTGAGGCCGTGGGTTTCATTTAGCTCACGTATGTATGCCCAGACTTTGCGTCTGGTTTGCGGATCCAGACCCAGAGTAGGCTCATCGAGGAACAGAACGAGAGGTTCATGCATGAGACCGCGAGCGAGCTCCAGCCTCCGACGCATTCCTCCGGAGTAGGTCTTTACAATGCCCTCGCGACGGTCGTAAAGATCCACCAACTTTAGTGTTTTCCTGATTCGTTCCCGTCGCCGTTCGCGCGACATTCCGTAAAGACGACCATGGAAATCCAAGTTCTCTTCACCAGTAAGTTCATCATCCAAGCTGGGATCTTGAAATACTATGCCGATACTCCGACGAACTTCACTCCTTTTTCGGCCGACATCAAAACCGCATACCACTGCTTTACCCGACGAGGCCGGTAGAATTGTGGACAAAATGGATAGGAGCGTGGTCTTACCCGCGCCATTCGGACCCAACAAACCGAAGAGTTCGCCACGTCGGATTTCCAAGTCTATGCTGTCCAGCGCAGTCAAGGTCCCAAAGGTTTTCGTCAAACCGGAAATCACTATCGGCACATCGTTTTTACGTACATCCATTTACTTGTGGAGTTTGTCTTTCAACAGGTCTCCAAGTGTACCGAATGTAGTCTTTGCGAATTGCTGAGAATCAAAGTCCTTGAACTGAGATTCCTCGGCTTTGTGCTTCATTGCCTTAGCACTTAGAGCTATTTTCCCGGTGCTGGAGTCTATTCCAATGATTTGAACTTTAACCGTACTGCCGGGATGGTATTTTTGTTTAAGATCCGAACTCTTTGAATCGCTCATCTCGGACACGTGCAGGAGACCCGATTTGGAGCCGCCAAGATTTACGAACACGCCGTATTCCTTTACAGACTCCACTTCACCGGTGACAACATCACCTACCGTAAACTCCCGCTCAGGCTCGGATTCTGCCCCTACGTCGTTCACTAATTCCAGTGCAATGCGCTTTGCGTGCGGATCCACCGAAACTACTCGCACTTCTACTGTGTCTCCCTCTGAAACAGCCTCTTGAGGATGCTTGATCTTGCGGCCCATACCGAATTGCGAAATGTGAATCAAGCCTTCCACGCCAGGCTCGATTTCCACGAAGGCGCCGAAATTCAACAGCCGCATTACTTTGCCCGTGAGAACATCACCTTCATAGTATTTGGTTTGGACTGACATCCAAGGATCTTCATAAGTCTGTTTAAGACTTAGCGAAATTCGATTTCTTTCCCAATTCGTGTCGAGCACCTTAACGCTGATCACGTCTCCCGGATTCACAATGTCCGAAGGCTGTTTGACGCGAAACCAGGCGAGTTCCGAAATGGGGATTAAACCGTCGATTCCACCGATGTCAACGAAAGCGCCGAATTGGGCTAATCTGTGCACAACCCCGCTTATCACATCGCCGGGTTTCAGGATCTGCTTGAGCGCTTCGACCTTTTCTCTTCGTTCCGCTTCCAGGATTTCGCGACGTGAAACGACTATGTTACGGCCGCGATTCGAGAACTCCATTATCTTGAAGGTCAATCGCCGCCCTATGTAATCCAATGGTACGCCGGGATGTATGTCCATTTGCGAAAAAGGACAAAATGCCGAATTTCCAAAAATAGTCACGGTGTAGCCGCCTTTGCGCTCACCCGTTACCGCACCCTCCACCGGTATTCCTGCGCTGGAAGCTTCATAAAGCGCATCGTCAGAGGCTGCGGAGGTCATTTTGACGCTTAGCCGCATTTCCTCCCCGGATCCGCCGACAACATAGGCCTTAATGGGATCCCCGATCTTCAGCGTCAGTTCGCCGTTCTCATTCGTAAACTCTTCCCGAGAGATAACGCCTTCACTTTTGCCTCCCACATCAACAAACACCCACTCTTCGCCGATGGATACAATTTGCCCTTCCACTTGTCTGTCCCGTTGGGGCCGAATTTCGCGTTCTTTTTCGCTTGCTTCAAACATGGCCGCAAAGTCTTCAGATTTTTCGTCGCCTTGCGCGTCATTCTCGAATTGTTCGGGTTCGTTATCGACCATTATAATTCCTTTCTCACTGAATAGTTCTTTGTAACCCAAATCTAATCCTCGTTGCAAGAGCGTCGGCATTCTGGTATGTGTAAAGCTGGTACCCTGAACAAGCACAAAGCACTTCCAACACGAAAACAAATTGATAAGCTGCTCATGGCCACTCTGTGGAGCGGTCAATCCTTTGAGAGAGGTCTAACAGTTTATGTCTGTTCTTCGCAGGAATGAATTAGGATGGAATGAAAGGTTTCGCAGATGCCTTTATTTTTTTCTCCGCGATGAATTAGACAGTATTTTTATTAGCGAAGCCCTGATCGAATCGTATAAAGCCTTTAAACAGGCGGGTAAAGACTATCCTTTCGTAGAAATGCGAGAGCTGAAGCCTCGCGCTAAGGTCCATGGTCCTGAATACGCCGATCAAAGACATTTCATCGTGATCTTTGCTGAAGATACTATACCTGGGCGGGCCAAAGCAAATATACGAATCTTTGAATCAAATAAAATAACCAAAGAAAATTTGGCTTTACTAGCGTTGTTTGACTTGCAGGATGTTTTTCATCAACGCACGCGATATTTCGAAGACGCGGAGTTTGGGGCGCTTCTTAAAAAGTTGCTTAAGTCGGATTATGCGCTGCTGATTCAACGCGATCCCACCATCAAAGCTAGGTATAGATTCGGACTCACACATTTCCATGTACGCATTGATTGGCCCGTATCCGCAGCTGCCGAAGATCTTGCGAGGCATCTTCGATACATCTCGAAAGACCTATACGAAAGAGGAGAAAAGCTAGGAGATTTGCTTCAACAAAAGACATATGAGTACTACGGCTTTCATCACATGGTTGGAGGACGACGTACGGCGGGAATAGTCGCATCTCGCTACATGTCACGATACGATTTTATCTCGACAGTTTACATTGCTTCATCGGAGGCACGGGCTCTTATTAGAACATCAGAACAAGGGATAAGCAAATATGTGCTCATACGCGTCCCGAATTCCGACATTACCGAATTAGCGCAAATGAAACAGATGACGGTAAAGGAACTAATCAGCTCATTCTTCATCGATCGCACGACAGACTACGGCGTGGGCATTTTTCTGGTAAGCTACAAACATAATGAGCACTCTACTCCACCGGTGGACGGCAAAATCCGAGAACTGAATAGTGATTATCAGTGGCTAAACGTCGATCTTCAACTTTTAATTCCGCCCCCGTCCCATGGCGACGTGCGCCCCATAAGTTATTCTAAAATTTACACTTAAACCTGGATATTGCATAAGGCCGAGTTGAACCAAGTGGCTGCCGACACATTTCGATTCGGTGCGTAATCCGGTCATCTTCGTGCCAGGGTGAGCTGCTGTTGTGCCACTATAGTGGTGATTTGGACGTTGAAGCCGCCAAAAAAATACGGGATGGGGGCGTAAAGTAGTCTATTCTGGACACACTACCACCTTTGCTCGCCCGACAGGTTGAAATGCAAGGGTTTTTAGGAAAGAGACAGACCGGCTAGACGTCTGTCCATGAGGTTCCATTCGTCTATATATGGGTACCCGCTACTCAAACCAATCTTCTACAGTTGATCTCGATTTTTGGAGTTATCCACAGGCTATGTATTTGAAATCATTTATTCGGAGGGTTTTTGCTGTTTGCCACATGGTGCCACGTTACTGTATTTTAGTGGCTGACAGTTAATAATGTGGGTTCATCCGACAAGTGCGTACCTGGTTGAGTGCAGAGCATAGATTTTGAGCATAAAAAACTGCTTGTCTCGGAATCCATACGCTTGTCTCTGCATAGTTTTGATTTTGTTGTTGGTTCCTTCCAGTGGACCGGTTGAG
>JBBRBO010000058.1:0-22189 GCA_038205805.1 Desulfomonilales bacterium | reverse complement strand
AGGCCTGGTAACGGGTTTACTCGGTGTGCTGGCGGCCATCGCCGGCGGTCTCCTCGGCGGTGGTTTCGTGACACGATACGGTATCTTCACGGGAATGTGGGTTCTCGGCAGCCTTCAATCCCTGAGCAATCTCAGTTATTTTACTGTAGCGATGAATCCGCAGGCAGGCAGTTGGACACTGTATGTCGCATCCATGATCGAGTCATTCTGTGCAGGTTTAGGAACCTCGGCGTTTCTCGCTTTCCTTATGAGTATATGTAAAAAACAATTTTCCGGTACACAGTTCGCTCTCCTCTCTGCGCTTTTTCGCATCAGCGGGATAGGAGCCGGATTCTTCAGTGGAGTGGCGACCGCCGGGATTGGCTATTCCGCCTACTTTTTTCTGACCTTTCTTATTTCCCTACCCGCGTTTCTATTTCTCGGCGCAGTTCGCAAATGGATTCCACAAGAGTAGATTTACAATCAGCGCCTCGGCCTTGCGACCGGCATGTACATAGCTTGAGCGCCTTACCTTGCCGCAGACAAGACTCAGGCGCTCATAGATATGCAAAAATAAGAAAAAACCTAGCATACGTTACGCAGGTGTCGTGGGCTGTTTCGCCTCCGCAGCTCCCTTCTCAGCCTGCTTTGCGGCGGCTGCGGCTTTCTTCGCTGCTTGTTCCGCCTTCACTTCCTCAACAGCCGTCTTTTGCTGTTCAGGATTCGTGTAACGGAAGATAAACTGCTTTCCACATGAGCGAACAGCGGCCTTAGCATCGTCGTCCGTGAGCTTGGAATAATCTATTTCGATACGATCATTCACGAGACTGACGGCCTCTTTAGCCTTCACCGTGCACGCTTTGCAATGGATACAGCCGGCGTCACACACCGCGGTCACCGCTTTGCCGCTATCTTTAGTGTTGCACGGAACATACACGGGAGCATCTTTGGGCAGCAACTGGAGCACGCCCTTGGGGCAAGCCTTGATGCACACTCCGCACCCGGTGCATTCCTCCGGGTCGATGACGGGCATACCGTTTTCCATGTGAATGGCATGGAAGGGGCATGCGACCGAGCAGTCACCGTATCCTACGCACGCGTAGTTGCATTCATACGGCCCACCAAAGGCAATGGTGGCCGCCTGACACGTGTCAACTCCCACGTAGTCATGTTTCTTCTTTACATGACCTTCGTTGCGTGAACACCGCACGACTGAGATGACGCTGTTTGCGTCACCCGCAGCTTTACCTGTGATTTCAGCCACTTTGAGGGCCACGTCCTGTTTGCCTGGAGCGCACTTACCGCATGAGACGCTAGGGTCGCTCACTACGGCTTCAGCGTACGATTCGCATCCGGCAAATCCGCATGCGCCGCAGTTAGCGCCGGGTAAACAAGCTCGCACCGCTTCGATCTTGGGATCAACCTGCACGGCAAACTTCTTTGCGGCGTAGCCAAGCGCCAATCCGCAAATTATTCCAAATATCAAGAAGAAAGCTACACCGTACATGGCAGTCATATAAGGGCTTTCCATGAACTCTACACCTCGTTTTTACACTTTATGCGTAAAAGTTGTTGAACGGATGTTCAGGTAGTTACGGGCAGACGCCCGCTTCTTTCCATTTCCTGTTTCGCATACGTTCCGTGAAACCAATCCTCATTAAATCATACTCTTGGACTCACGTACCGATCTACAGACCACCATCTGCGCTTCAGGTGCGTTTAGAAGAGCGTTAGCCCTGAAAAACCTAAGAATGCAAGCGCAAAGAGGCCCGTCACGATAAAGGCGATCGGTAACCCTCTGAAAACCACGGGCACGCTGGCGAGCTCCAGTTTCTCTCGCACGGAAGCCATAAGAAACATGGCCAACCCGAACCCGACTCCTGCGCCCAAGCCGTTTGTTAAGCTGCCGAAAAAATTATAGCCGCTGTCGGCATTGATAAGGGGCACAGCGAGAATGATGCAGTTTGTAACGATAAGCACAAGGTACACGCCCAATTTCTTGAACAAATAGGGGTTTACCTTGCGCAACATAGTATCCACCGCCTGGACAAAGATCGCCACAGTCCCGATGAATATGATGAGTTTCAAGAAATCCAAGTGGAAGGGAACCAAAACAAAGTTGTAGAGCGCCCAACAGAAGATTGCGCTCAGAACCATGATTATTGTAAATGTAATGCCCATACCTATTGCGGTTTCGCGCTTCTGAGACACCCCAAAGAAAATACAGAGCCCCAGATACTTCGTAAACACGAAGTTGTTAATAAGCTTAGCGCCCAGCAACACGGCCATCAAGACTTGAAACTGCCCTTTTTGAACTAGAAACTCACGATCGCCAAGCACATTGCCGGCTGAAGTAACTCCTTTCGCCCGAATGACATGAGGGCGAGACTGATTCAGCGTGTCGGCAAAACCCAGGATCACGGCGCTGTTGTCCGCTGTCGGTTTAGCGGATACAACCGGGATCAGAATATCCGGGTCCGCTTGCTCAAAGACGACGTAGTTTGCGGGGTTCGACGCCCATGCCGGATCGACCGGTTGCGCAAAAGAGATTTGAAGCTCTTTGTCTTTCTTAAAACTCCCGGAGCCCATTTCCGCTACAGCGGGAGTCACCGCCAGAAGCGCTGTGAGCATGATAGCAAGCACAACAAGCAAAGATTTGCCGGATGTCATTAGTGGCCCCCTCCCGATGCCGGAATTTTTCCGGTGATCTTGTACTCTACCCAGTTCAGGAGCGCCATAATAAATCCAATAACAAAAAAGCCGCCCGCCGCCTGAATCAGAATGGGCAGCATCCCTTTGTCCATAATTTCATAGCCCCAGAGTGACCCCGCTCCCAAAAATTCACGTATGACGCCGAGCACGACCAAGCCGAACATGAAGCCCAGCCCCATCCCTAGACCATCGAAAAACGAGGGTGTAAGGGGCTCTTTTGAGGCAAAAAGCTCTAAACGTGAAATGATGATCGCGAACACCACGATTAACTTGATGAAAAGTTCAACTTGCTTGTACGTCTCAGGAGCAAAAACCGGTAGGACCATGTCCATAACACTGGTCCACAATGCGATGATGAGCACGTATGTGGGAATGCGAATTCTCGGGTGAATATAGTTCTTGAAGATTGCCACCGTGCAACTGGAAAAGACTTGAACGAAAATAACGGCCACACCCAAAAGAGCGCCGTTCTTGACCGAAGTAGTCATTCCCACTGCCGGACATAAACTCAATGCCAGCCGAAAAATAGGATTTTCCGGTATTAGGCCATTCCATATCAGGGTAAGATTACGACTCACGGAACACCTCTTTAAAAAGCAGCCTGAAGATTCTTGTCTTTAAGCGCCTGAGTAAGAATTTGGTATCTGTACTCGAACTTGCGGGCGGTTTCCTTCACGCCGACGGTAACAGCGCGACTGCTTATAGTCGCTCCGGTGAGGGCGTAAATATTGTCCTTCAGGTGTTTCTCCATAATTTCCGCTCGTTGGGTAGCGCTGATTCCGAATCGCCTAGCTCTCGCCGGGTCTAAAACGTTGCGATACTCATCCGGTAGCGGTTCTTTGATAACTGCAAGGGTTTTTAGGTTTTCCGAAGTCTTGCCCGTGAACTGATTCCTGAAGAAATCACGTTTGATTTCGTCGCCCAAACCCGGGTCTTCCTCGGATTTGAGGATTTCGACGCCCGTAACGGTGAAACCCGGGTCCATAGAAACCATGAGATCAATAAAGGTTTTGAACCCCTGCGTTACCCCAGGCGCCACAAATCCGACCCGCTTGCCGCCCACATCGGCAATGTAAAAAGTTTCCGCATACGCGGCTTTTTCGCCTTTGGGTATCGCGCGCATAACCGCCGAATCACGAAAAGCGCGTTCGCCCAATTCGACTGCCGTGCCTTCGATGGGTATAACGTTTAACGGTTTCCCCGATACGTCAACTACCACAAGCGCATGTGTTTTGTCTTTCAGCGGAACGAGATAGCCGAGGGTAGCTTCTTGGCCTTTTGTGATTACATACCTATAGACCGAGGCTACATTCAGGTCGGCGGGAGCCTTTTTACCCTCTTTACCGTACCCGAGCAGGCTTTCTATGGTATCCTTCCTGCTTTTTTCCTCATTCAGTTTACGAGCGTGATCCGTCACCGCAAACACGGCGCCCAAAAGCACGGCCGCGGCGACGCAAATCACCGTCAGGTTTAACGCTATTTTTATAATATCTTTCATATCAAGCCCCTTCAGTCACCTATTTAACAGCCGCTACAGGCGCCTGTTTTGGGGGAGCGAATCGTGCAGGTCTAAACCATTCGTTAAGACTCGGTGTTAGGCAGTTCATAAGCAGAATTGCGTAACACACGCCTTCCGGATATCCACCCTTGAGGCGAATCAAAACCGTGAGCGCTCCGACACCGATGCCGAAGATGATTTGCCCCATCTTGACCGTAGGGGTGGTCACATAATCAGTGGCCATGTAGAAAGCGCCCAACATCAGGCCCCCTGAGAAAATCGCCACAATAGGATTGCCGGAAAACCATGTGGGGCCGCCGAACATCCATGTGAGCAACGCCACAGTGCCGATTGTCGCCACAGGGGTATGCCATGTGATGATGCCGCGCGCGATAAGAATGATACCGCCCAAAAGGAGCAGAGCGCCGGAGGTTTCGCCGATACAGCCCGGGTGAACACCGGCCACAAAGCGCCAGAAGTCAGCGCCGAAGGTCCCGAGATCACCGAATTGCTTGACCATAGCGTCCCAGCCGTAGTGACGAAGCACATAAAGAGGTGTAGCAGTGGAAACGGCGTCCAATTGACCTTGGGACCAATTAACCGGTTTCATCCATGAGGCGGTCATAGCCACCGGGAAGGCGGCCATCATTACGGCTCGGCCTACGAGCGCCGGATTCCACACATTGAATCCAAGGCCGCCCATAAGCTCCTTGTTCACGAAAATGCCCGCCACCGCTCCCAAGAAAGGAAGCCACAGCGGCACACCCGGTGAAATAATAAAAGCGATGAGAAGACCCGTCAATACGGCGCTTCCATCAGATACGGACACTTTTCTGCCCAGCGCCCATTGAGAAAACGCCTCTACGATCACACAGGACACGATACTTGCGAGCGTGATGTAGAGCGCTCGTAAGCCAAAATTGTAAATTGAGAAGAGTAGTACGGGAATCAAGGTGGCTGATACGGTCCACATGATACCCGAAGTGGTAAGTCCCCTTCGAATATGAGGGGATACGGAAACAGTCCACTGGGGCGAATACTCCGCAGTTTTGGTGTCTATCGTTTCGATGTTCCTGCCTCCCCCGGGTCAATCGGTTTCTGAGCATAACCCAGACGCAAGGCATTCCGCCCTCGCGTCGGCGCAGCGCAATCAGTCTTATCCCTTGTCGTGGACGCTCACTGTATGACGACGATCGGCGCCCTTGTGAAGGATAGCTAAGGGACGGCTTTACAATGTCCGTACCCCACAGAAACCGCTTGCCGGTATTTCAAAAAATGAATAATACGTCTGCGTATTTACCCAGTTCACAGACGAAAAAGACAAATTTACGCTATCAGCCGTGTTTCTTTACCGCTATTTTGGCGAGTCTCGCAAACTGCACGAGGGGCCGCTTAGCCGGACACACGTATGCGCAGCACCCGCACTCAAAGCATTCCATTATGCCGAAGCGTTCCGTCAAGTGGCCTTTTCCCGCTTCCACGTAGACACCGATCTCCTTGGGCTGTAAACCCATGGGGCACGCCTGCAAACACCAGCCGCAGTGAATACACGGGCCGAACGCACCCAAATCTGTTTCTCGGCTATTGAGAAAGAGCACCCCGGAGGTTGTCTTCGTAATAGGAATATCGAGAGAGGACACGGCAAAACCCATCATCGGTCCGCCGGAAATGATCTTGACAAGATCCTCGACACCACCCAGGTGATTTACAATGTCCGAAAGCAGTGTGCCGACCTTCACCTTGAGATTGGCTTGCCGCTTGAGCGCTCTGCCTGAGAAGGTCACGACCTTTTCGTAGAGGGGTTTTTGAAGGACAACGGCTTCGTAGACGGCCACGGTGGTGGAGATATTCTGCACAATAACGCCGACATCGAAGGGCAATCCGCCGCCTGGAACGGAACGCTCGGTCAAGGAATAGATAAGCTGTTTTTCCGATCCCTGGGGATACTTGACCGTCATGCCCTTGATGCTGACGGTAAGGTCGTCTTTTCCGGCGAGTTTTTCCGCCGTCTTGTTCATTTCGTTAATGGCGTCGGGCTTGTTGAGTTCGATTCCGATGATGCACTTCTTAATACCCAAAATCTTGAGTATTATCTTAGCCCCTTCTACGACCTGCTCCGGGTGTTCGAGCATGAGTCGATGATCGGTGGTGAGATACGGTTCGCATTCCGCACCGTTCAGCACCAAGGTGTCGATTTTAGCCGTAGGAGGCGGCGATAACTTCACGTGTGTCGGGAATCCCGCGCCGCCGAGTCCGACAATGCCGCCGTCCTTGACGCGCGCCAGGAGCTGCTCGCGACTCAATTCACGCCACGCTTGCGCAGTGTACTCCCGGGGTGGAGCCGCCGGATCGCGGTCGATAATGATTGCCTCACATCGAACCATAGTGGGGTGCGGCCTCGGCTCAATAGCCTTGACCACTCCCGTGACGCTGCTGTGGATTGATGCGCCGAGCGCCTTTTCCACGGTAGCTAGTACCTCACCTTCCTGCACGTCCTGTTTCCTTTTCACTAGGGCTTTGGCCGGAGCGCCGAAGTGCATGGATAAGGGAATTACCACCTGACTGGGCGGCGGCATTTCGTCAATGGCGAGATGTTCGGTGAGTTCTTTGTGTTCGTCGGGATGGATTCCGCCTTTGGGAAATGTTGATCCTGCCATGATTCCTCTGCGAATTATTCTAAAGCTTGGCCGAAGGCTAAACGCACTTCGATCGCTATAAACCTGAAACTTGATGGCCTTTGAGATGTGTATTGGCGCTTCACGGATGATGGAGGGCCGATCTTGTTCTCGTTCGAGTACAGTTACGACGTAGTAGCTTAGTATTTAGATACCGCCGTGTCAAGAACTTCCTATCGTGAACGTCTGCTCATCAGAGACTCCCCTCGCCGGCAAAGAAACGGCAGCACTTTCAGTGAAACGTGGGCTCACAGAGCCGCAGGCCGAACGGTGAAGCCTTTGGCCGCAAAAACCGGGCGTTCTGTTGTGGTCAATCACGTGGGCGTTCGATGAATAGGCGTGTAAAGAAAGGAAGAATTGCGGAGCGTTACACATTAAATGCGTCTAAACGGAAGCTATATTGCGCACGCCCACACTGATGAGCGTCCGAGCAGCTATCATATAACATGAGCGTTCACCCTGGAAGCATGGAACAATTTAGAATTATACATGGAGTAATCCGGAGGGGAGTCTCCCCTCCGCTTTATACGGGCTTAGAGCCGTCTTAAGACCCGTAAATAAATCAAAGCATCTCTCTATTCGGGTAAGAGCTGCAAATCGGAATCTTCACTCTCACCGGCTCCGCAATCTCCGCAGTCGCGAACTGCGTGGCCTCCTCCTTGATAACACGGGCCGATGTCAAGCATATTGTGAATTTTAGAACATGAATTATCCGTGCAACAAGTGTATCTCATGCGCCGTTCAGATTCCATGGCGTTTCTCCTTTATCGATGGTTAAGAGCGGCTTCGGGCCTATGCGCCACAACGTTCCCAGCGCACTTCTTCAAGACCTCTACTATAATTTGTATCAGAATCCGAAGAGGTCAATAGGCGGGCATATTATTGTTAGTGTCGACAAACAACGCCCGTGTCGCTTGTCACTTGGGAGGGTCGCTGAAAGACACAGGCTTCGCCAGTATCCCGCGGGTTGGGTATTCACAGGCGGAGCAACTCCCCAGTGCACTGAGCCTGACTCTGCACCTTCCGCAGAATCTCGCCTGGGGAGCGCCCACATCCAGAGCGACATCGCATCTGACGCACACCCTGCGATTTTCGGAGTTCCAGGCGCCGCAGTTGGAACAGCAAATCACCGCATTCTGGACTTCCGGAGCTATGGGGGCCAGCGTACGCAGATTCTTCGCTAATGTGTATGAAAGCCACGTCATGAATATCATGAGCGGCGTTAGGGAAATCATGGCCTGCTTGGGAGCCAAGGCTATCACGAAATTGTAAATACCGTGAAGTAACGCGGCAGCCAGCAATCCCTTGAAAATAATGAGAATTTCACCCTCCCGGCGAAATCGCGCCACACCGAGAGCATACCCCCACACGGCTGCGAAGAGCGCATGCGCAGGCGTCGCGAACACTAATCGCGACATCACCCCAGGCGGACCAAGTTCCAATATATAAATGACATTCTCCACACAGACAAACCCCAGGGCCGCAGTGGACGAATAGAGCATCCCATCCAGGGGCTCTCTGAAATCCAAGCTCCGATAGATGGCCACCCAAACGGCCAGGAGCTTGAAGAGCTCCTCAGCTGGTCCGATGAGCAAAAAGCTTGTGACCGCAGACGCCGTAAGCGTTTTTTGGATGATTCCCGCGGAGGTGAGTTGCTCAATCATGAGAGCGGGAACAGTTGACGCACATCCCCAGAGAAAAACCTTCAAAAGGTTTCTCGTCGATCTCGGATAGTGATCGCGTTTGTAAGCCCAATACCCAAGCCATACCACGCCCGGTATTACGCCCACTAGAGGAATTAAATGCGCCAGAACTCACCTCTTCTCGTTTCTGATGGCGACTTATACCATTTTACCGCCCGTGAGCCAAGCCTACGGGCCGGCGCTACTATGAGGTGACGTCAATATGGTGTAGGATAACCTTGCAGGAGCCCCAGCGCCCCAACCTGAAGAGCCGCCGCCGGGAGCCCCCATTCGAAGACCGAATATGACCGCCCAGAAAACGCTTACAACTCAGGAGATCGCTTTGAGCGAACAGGACAAGGCAAAGCTACCGCTGGCGCAACTAGTCGATGTATATAAGTATTACGCCGCGGCCAAATCCCTGATAACGGGCAAACCGGCCCGCGTGCATGCGGTGGACGGCGTAGACCTCTCCATTTTTCGCGGAGAGACACTGGGTCTTGTCGGGGAATCCGGTTGCGGCAAGTCCACTCTGGGCAGGCTCATCTTGCGGCTGGAGCGTCCAACATCAGGCGCCATCCTCTTCGAAGGAGAGGACATCAGCGATCTCACAAACAGCCGTATCACGGCGTGGTGGCGTAGGCTACGAGGCGCCGACGGTAGGAAAGTCGCAACGCTCAAGGACGTCCGCAAGAAGATTCAAATCATCTTTCAAGACCCCTTCTCTTCATTGAACCCGCGGCAATCCATATTCAGCGCACTAGCGGAACCATTGGTCATCCACCATGTCGGCACAAAGACGGAGCGACGTGACCGTACGCTTCAGCTCATGGAAGAAGTCGGCCTTAGGCCCGATTACGCCGACCGGTATCCCCATGAGTTTTCCGGAGGCCAGCGACAGCGTATCGGCATTGCACGGGCTCTGGCGTTGAATCCGCAACTTATCGTCGCGGACGAGCCCGTGTCCGCCCTGGATGTCTCGATACGATCACAGGTGCTCAATTTGCTTGAGGATTTGCAAGAGAAATACGGGCTCACATACCTGTTCATTTCTCACGATTTGTCCGTTGTTGAGCATATTTCCGACCGCGTGGCCGTCATGTATCTCGGGAAAATCGTGGAAGTCGGCCCCAAGCGCCGCATCTTTCGCAACACCCTCCACCCCTACACGGAAGCCCTCATGAGCGCCGTGCCGGTTCCCGATCCCAAGCGCAAGGTTGCGCGCATAGTGCTCCCCGGTGACGTGCCCAGCCCCATCAATCCCCCGTCGGGATGCCGTTTTCACCCCCGTTGCCGGTTGCGAATTCCCATCTGCTCGGAAGTCACGCCGCCACTTGTGGAAGTCTCACCTGGTCATTCGGCCGCGTGTCACGTTCGTGCTCCATCGCCGGAACTGACCGCACGCTTGGTAACCTAGCCGTCGCCGCAGATGAGCCCCCTTCGTTCACGCGGGCGATAACTGCTCATTATGGGCACGAGCTTCGCGCTGTGGGATTGACGCACGATCACAAGGCCATGTCTCACCCTATGTAAGCTGAATGGGGAAAGTGTTAGAGGAGCGGGGCAATGCGGTCAACGGATTGTGCGGAGTCTCAACGTCGGAAAGACGTCCTCAGTGGGCTGCGTGAACAGGAGGCGGAATCGGACACTGTGACGTAGGCTTAGGATAGATGACGCCGCTGATGAGACGAATGGGGATCTGCAACACCACAACGGGGATGTAAAGGATGCTCGCCCGAAGAGAATTCTCTTCGTGGATCACATCCGTCCAATACGCGTGGCTGGTGGGACCCGCCTGTCCGGCGCTCGCTCCGGAAATCGGCGTAAGGCACAGAACAGCCGCACTCATGAGAATGGCGATGCGCTTAGACATGATTGCCTCATCAAACCCGAGTCACCCTCTCCTAAGAAATAACCTCGGGAATATACATTCATCAGGATTATGCCTAACGTTGCCATAAGGCGTAGCCGAAGTCAACCGCTTTATCCGCCCATTCGCGGCTCAGGCCGCTTACTGCTTCATGGATGCCGGTAAGGCGCTCGATCAACCGCCACGTATGGTCGCTTGGTGGCGTGTTTGTTAGTGGGTAAGAATCCCGAATACCAATGTGCTTTCCAACGAGTAACATTGGTGAAGATTCTTTTTGGGAAGGTAGGTTTTTTCGACGTCTATCTGAGAATGTTTAATATGCCGTAATCGGCCTTTTCTCCTTGAGAAAAGACGGTTTCGGCCATTTAAAAGTTCTTGGAGAGGGGTTCGGGGAGAAGCCTTCTTTCAAGAAGGTTCTCCCCGATATTACTTCTTTGGCTGCGCATTGGTATAAGCCTGCGCTTGCGACTCGGTTCGCACGGCCTCTGCAAAGCAAGAGTATTGTTGACTTCAGAGCCCACGAGTAATAGTATGTCCCCCACAGTTCTCACATTTTCGGCAAGGTTTCCTCATGATCGCCAGATTCACGCGCAAAGACTTCTTGGATGCGCTATTTAATCAATACTATAAAGAGCATCGCGGCTTTATTATGGTCAAGAGCGTAAGGCGCGGCGATCCCAAGATGAGCACTCGTTATTTTCCCAATATCGAGATTCTGGCAAAGGAACACTACGGCGAAGAGCGAGACGTCTACTTCGGCATTTGCCCTCGTGAGCGCATGAAGGCCGAAAAAGAGCACATCCACTACATCATCGCGCTTTGGGCGGATCTCGACATCGGCGGGGAAGGCCACGAGGAGAAACAGATCTTCTTCGAGGGGCCGCAACAAGCGGCCAAGGCTATTCGCAGCTTTCCGCGGGCGCCGTCCATCATTGTCGAGTCAGGGCGCGGGGCGCATCTATACTGGCTTCTCAAGCAAGTCACCGAGGTAACGGATCAGGAGAAAGTCGAAAAAGTTCTTAAGAATATCAGTGAACATTTGCAGTGTGACACTGATGTGAATCTCGACACGGTTTTGCGGCTGCCGGAAACGGTGAACACCAAAATCCCCGGCAAGCCCGTTAACTGTGACGTGAAGTTCATCAATCCTAATTTTCGCTATTCGCTGCAAGATTTCGAGAATCTGGGGCAACGCCTCGTTGTTCCGCCCCCTGCCCGTCCGGCGGCTGCTCCGTTGGCAGCGGTCCCGCAGCCCAAATTATCCGACGAGGACGTGGTGTTCGACGAACAGGCTGAACCCGAATACGATACGACCCTGGCCAATCAAACCCTGGATGATTCCCTGGTTCTGGACGAAACCATCATTGATGAACTCATAGACGATATTTCCATGGCCGGCAGTATGGTCACGGATCTGCCCGGTCAACCAGCGACCGCTTCCTTCGATGAGCCCATTAGGCCGGACGAACGCCGCAGCTCCCGGGTCGTTCAACCGCAGGCTCGGTCGCAGCCCGCCCAGGTCGCGAGTTCCACGTTTTTGGCGCAACTGGTTGCCCAAGGGGCGCCCGTAGAGGTGGCCTTCGTAGGGGCCGCCCCTCCCATAAGCGGCGTCTTGGTGTGGAATGAGAACGGGCTTATCGGCGTAGAAACGGGAGAAGACCTGTACACCATCCCCTTATCCAGCGTCTCCTACATCAAGAGTAAAGCGTAACCTTTAGTCCGCCGGTCGTGAACACGTACGCGATCTCGGGCCGGGAGCAATCCGACCGTCCGGCGCCGCTACTTGGAGAGGCGTTTGGGGAGAAACTTCCTTCAAGAAGGTTCTTCCCTATATTACTTTTTTGATTAGGCCTTGGTATAACTACCCTTCCGGCGTTTCGTAGCATCCACAGCCGCCTCAGGACTTGAGAATCAACAGAATACATTCGGGAGTTTCATCATGCTCAACGTACTATGGCTCATCTTGCTCGTGGGATCCGCCGCGTTCGCGTTGGCTACAGGGAACACCAAAGCCGTTACCCATGCGGCCACGGAAGGCGCAGGACAAGCGGTGAAGATCGCTATCGGATTGTTGGGCGTGATGACGTTGTGGCTGGGAATCATGAAAATCGCCGAAGACAGCGGCTTGGTAGGTGTTTTCACGCGGCTGATCCGGCCTGCGCTCACGTTCCTGTTTCCCGGAGTGCCGCCCGAACATCCCGCGATGGGCAGTATGGCGATGAACATGGCCGCAAACATGTTCGGCCTGAACAATGCGGCTACCCCGTTGGGACTCAAGGCTATGGCCGACTTGAACACCTTGAACGACACTCCCGGGACCGCCACGGACGAGATGTGCATGTTTTTAGCCATTAACACATCGAGCATCCAATTGATCCCCGCGGGAGCCATTGCATTGCTCGCCGGCGGCGGGGCCTCGGACCCTACCATCATTGTGGTCCCGGCTATTCTGGCGACGATGTTCTCCACACTATGCGGAGTGACCGCGGCAAAGATCCTTGCGAGATCCCGCCGCTATAGAAAAGCTAAAACCACGGGCTCTTCGTCATGAAGGGCGCCGTGGATGGAATGGCCTTTGCCTCGAACCTGATTTTCCTGCTCTTTTTAGTGGGCATACCCCTTTACGGCTTTTGCCGCGGCGTGAAAATCTATGATTCTTTCATCGACGGCGCCAAGGACGCATTCGGGATTACCATAAAGCTCCTGCCCTACCTCACGGCGATCATCGTGGTGGTGAATATGCTGCGAGCCTCGGGGATCATGGAACACCTGGCCGCGCTCACGCCGACGTTCGCCACGGATCTCGGCTTGAGCCCGGACATCATTTCGCTGATATTCGTTCGGCCCATGTCCGGGGCTGCTTCTTTAGGCATTTTGGGAGAGATTATCGCCTCTCAGGGACCGGACTCCTACGCCGCACGCCTCGGAGCCGTCATCCTGGGGAGCACCGAGACCACTCTTTACGTGGTAGCCGTTTACATGGGCGCAGTGGCCGTAACGCGGGTCAGATACGCTATCCATGCAGGTCTCATTGCTGACGCTGCGGGAGTGATTGCGGCGCTCTTCCTGTGCAAACTCTTTTTCCGTTAACCTGAGCCGCGGTTTTCTACAGAGAACCGCACACAATTCATACCAATGCGCAGCCAAAGAAGTAATATCGGGGAGAACCTTCTTGAAAGAAGGCTTCTCCCCGAACCCCTCTCCAAGAACTTTAAATGGCCGAAACCGGCTTTTCTCAAGGAGAAAAGGCCGCTTTCGGCATATTAAACACTCTCAGATAGACGTCGAAAAAACCTACCTTCCCAAAAAGAATCTTCACTAATATTCCTCCTTGGAAAGCACTTTGGTATAAGATCGGTGGAGCTATTGTTGCAAAGCAGGTTCTCCCCAATATTCCTTTTTTTTGCTTGTGTATTAGTGTCAACACACATCCAGGAACATCATGACTAAGAACTACGAAGAATTGACGCTCCTTGGAGCCGCATCCACTCAGTATCCGCAGTCGCCCCAAGAGACAAGTTTGGAGGCGTTCCCGAACAAGTACAGTCACAGAGAGTACACTATCGAGTTCGATTGTCCCGAATTCACCAGCGTATGCCCGGTGACGGGTCAGCCGGATTTCGCTACGATCATCATCACATACATCCCTGATGAACACTGCTTGGAATCGAAATCCCTCAAGTTGTACCTTGCCGGTTTTCGGAATGTGGGCATGTTTCACGAAGAGATCACCAACCGAATCTTGGATGACGTGGTGGCGGTGTGCTCTCCTCGATGGGCCAAGGTTCAAGGCCTCATGAACGCGCGTGGCGGTATTTCCATTAATGTGGTAGCGGAATACGTGAAGCCGGGATACGAAAAAGCTCGCCCGTAACTCCAATCGGCGAGCAAAGTACGATAGTATGAAGTGGATGTTGCGCGGCGGGCTCTTCCACGTCGCGCTTCTCTCAGCGAATCCGTAATGACACCCGGAAAGGCTCGCATGTCCACCTCGTCTTCTAAGAAAGTAGTCTACGCCGCAGTCGCCGCAAACTTAGGCATAGCGATCACTAAGTTCGTAGCCGCGTATTTCACGATGAGTTCCGCAATGATTTCGGAGGGAATACACTCCCTGGTGGATACCGGCAACCAAGGCTTGCTGCTCCTCGGGATGCGCATGAGTCGCACGCCGCCCGACGAAGAGCACCCGTTCGGCCACGGCAAAGAGCTCTATTTCTGGAGCCTTATCGTCGCGGTGCTGCTCTTCGGAATCGGCGGAGGCATGGCGATCTACGAAGGCATCACGCATCTGATCCATCCTGCGGAGCTACAGCGTCCTTATTGGGCGCTCGGAGTGCTCGCCGTCGCCACGATTTTCGAGGGGACATCGTGGATCGTCGCCTTCCGCGAAATGAAGACCAAGACAGACATCTCTTCTATTTGGCGCTCGGTGCGCGTCAGCAAGAACCCGGCAATCTTCACCGTATTGTTGGAAGACACCGCAGCGTTAGTGGGATTGGTTTTGGCTTTCTTAGGCGTCGCCTTGGGGCATTACTACCAGAATCCATATTTCGACGGGGCCGCATCCGTGCTCATCGGGCTTACCCTGTGCTTGGTGGCCCTGATCCTCGTTCGAGAAAGCAAGGGGCTTCTCGTGGGGGAGAGCGCATCTCCCGAAACGGTAGCCGCAATCCGCTCCATCGTATCCGCTGATCCCGCGGTTTCGGCCGTCCCGCGAATTCTCACCATGCACCTGGGGCCGACTGAAGTGCTCCTGAATCTCGACATCGAGTTTCGCTCCCACTTAGCGGCCGCAGAGATGCTCACGGCCATCACACGCGTGGAAAAAGCAATCCAGGCAAAGTACCCCGGCGTGCGGCATATCTTCGTCGAAGCTACGCCCTTCAGACAGGTGGAAAAAGCCCAAGCCGAGACGTGACCGATTCAATCCACCCGCACATTCATGTCAGCCGTTGGTAATGCGGCCGGCGCGATAGTTCTGGATTATGCGGGCCAGTTTCCCCACCCCGAAGAGAAAGAGCACAATGAGCGCAAACATCACCAGGGCATTGGCCTGGGGAGCCCGCGCCAGGACAAGTTCCTGCGCAAACGTGAAAAGCAGCGCGTAGGGGATTACCAACACCGCAAATGCGATCAGCTTGTTCAGGAACGTCACCGGTTGCGGACCGAGAGAGGCGCTGGTCCGTTCCAGGTAAGTTGGTTGTTGCGGATCATCATTGTTGCTCTGAGTCATTGTGGATCGCCCTTATAGAAGAAAGCTTAAAGGAATGAATAAAGATTATTGATTTACCATCGCTAATTAGATACCATACCGGTGGACTGCCGACAATCCGGAAACGGAGTATGGATACTATGAGATTTCCACCTGAACGCCGATATACAAAATTTTTTCTGCGTCTATTGCCTTTGGCCGTTGTATTCGCCTGTGCGCCTCAGTTGTCTTGGGCTCTATTAAACGGTATGGCGGACGGCTTTTCACCATTTATCGGGCAAGCCACCGTGCAGGGCGAAATACGAGTTCGACCCGGTATCTACTACATTACCAAAGGCCAAACACGAAACAAGTTTAACATGACCCAAGATTGCTACGCCCTTGATCTCATGGCGCGGCTCCAGATCAACCGTGTGTCTGTGCGCATTCATTACGACAAAAGGGACTTTAGCGGCGGCAACGGATCCGGCGAAGCCCTGCTGAATTATTCGGGGTATCGGGTCGGCGGTGATTTCGACCTCGTGCAATGGAACCGCTCCAGGTTAGGTATCAATCTCGATTACGAAGTATTTGAACCTCATTTCTACTTGCGGCGGTTCAAAAGATACTCACCGAACCATGATCTCATTCAAGATCTGGAAGAATTGAGAGTTATCCGTCGCCGCTACGGAGACCGACCGCTCACTTTGGGATTTCACTTCACCCACAACCCGCTCTGGAATCTTTACGGGATTACCCCTATCATGTCTGCGGCCGGCCGTTGGTCGGTTGCAGGTTCCCGTTTTAGTGAATGGGAGATCAGCGCCGGCGCCAAGGCCCCGGAGACGGTAATCGGGAGTTGGGCGTTGCAGGTGGGCTATGCGGCCACGAATCTTGGTTTCAGGAACCATAGAAACAAGACCGGCGGAGTTCCCCGTGAGCAGCAAACCGACAGGTTCGATACATCATTCGCGGGCTTTTTTGGTGAACTCACCTACTTTTATTGATATTCGGAGAGCATTATGAGACGCGTTCTTCCCGTTGTTTTGGCGACGCTGATTTCCCTACTAGCTTGCGGTTTGGTCTGCGCAGGCGGCCCTGAGACCTCAGGCGCCCGATCGCGTATGCCCCACGAAGTCGGCCCGCCTCTGGACCCCACCTTGATGGGATGGAAAGAGCAGGGTGTGTGGTACTTCCTTTGCACCTCGCCCATCCGAGGCGCGCGTATACCGCCTCACTACCTCACTTATGGTCCGCCGCCCGTACCGTATTGTCCTCCACCGCCGGTTATGTATGGTCCTCCGGTGAAAGCAGTCCACAAATAGTGAAATAGATTCACATGAGCCCTTTGGGCGATTTATGTTGCTTTACGCCCGTGTGATTTGATACCAATGTGCTTTCCAACGAGTAACATTGGTGATGACTATTTTTTTGGAAGGTAGGTTTTTCGACGTCTATCTGACAATGTTTACTATGCCGAAAGCAGCCTTTTCTCCTTGAGAAAAGCCGGTTTCGGCCATTTAAATGTTCTTGGAGAGGGGTTCGGGGATAAGCCTTCTTTCAAGAAGGTTCTCCCCGATAGTACTTCTTTGGCTGCGCATTGGTATGAAGTGTCCGCCAGACTCCTACGCCTGATTCCGGTGGTTCCGGCGCGTAAGGCTTGGAAAAAGCTTCGTTGGCGCTCTCACTTTCCTTAGTCCCTTACGAATACCGGGGCATTGTTTCTCCTCTTATTTACGGCGGACATAGACGGCCTCGCCGTTCACAAGGGCGTTTGGAAAGGTATTCACCGTAGAGACAATTGTGTGATACCAATGTGCTGTCGAACGAGGAATATAGGTGAAGGACATTTTTGTAAGAGCAGGTTTCCCTAACTACTATGAAAGAATATTTAAATTCACCGCAAGTGGCTTTTTCTCCTTGAGAAAAGGCGCTTGCGGCTATTTTGAACCTTCTTGGAGAGGGGTTCGGGGAGAAGCCTTCTTTCAAGAAGGTTCTCCCCGATATTACTTCTTTGGCTGCGCATTCGTGTGAATCAGTCCATCAGGAACGTTCGCCCACGTACACCGCAAGGGCAATAAGCTCCCGCTCGTAGAACTCGCTTCTAGTGTCGCAGCCCTGAACCACGACGAGCCAACAAATTATCCCAACACAGCGCAAACCCGCATCAGAAGGGATTTTACTTTTTTGACTTGACAAGGTAAATGGTTAGTATATCCTGGAACTATAGCTTAGAAAATCTTTCTTTTAACAAAAACACAAAATATCTGCATGGGTGTGGCCGGCTCTTACGTCGGTGGATCGACTATCATCCACGGATTACGCTCAGTAATCTATAGAAGAAGTCTTATTCGATTTGGTGTACCCCCATCAAGGCCCGCCTTCTCTAGGCACACTACACCTTTAAGCTCGAAACGCGACATGATACGGCTCCTTGAAGCGCTAATAGTGTAATCCACAGATTACGCAGATAAATACAGCAGAAGAATTACTTGATTTACGCCCCCCCGACCAGGGATACAGGGGGTTATACCAAGTTGCGATAAAATGAGTAAAGTTGGTGAAGATCGTTTTTGTAAAGTAGATTTTCCGACTTTTTTCTGAGCATTTCTAACATTCGCCGAAAGCGGCATTTTCGCCTTGAGAAAAGCCGGTTGCGGCAATTGCAGAAGTTCTTGGAAAGGGGTTTGGGGAGGAACTTCTTTCAAGAAGGTTCTCCCCAATATTACTTCTTTGATTCGGCGTGGTATCAAGCGCTCTTTTTGCCTATTCACTTCCCTTCGGAGGTCCGTCCTTCGGAGAACGGGTCAAACAAGGTGATGTCCTTCATGGCGCCGAAGGGGCAGGCTAGTCCGCAGATGCCGCACGCAACGCACTTTTCGACATCAAAGTAGGTCTTCATGTCCTCGCGGTTGACGCTCAGGGCGTTTGTGGGGCACAAGCCGGTGCACGCGCCGCAGTGAACGCACTTGTCCTCGTCGCGCCACACCTTATCGGTAAGCAGCTCGACGCCGACGTTGTGCTCTTTCAGGAAATCCAGCCCCTTCTCGATGGTGGCGTCGTCTCCGCGCAGCTCGAGCAGGATGCGCCCTTCCCGTCTCGGCAGAATCTTCGCCTCGAGGATGTTGAACACGAGATCGAAGTCGCGGGCAAGACGGTATATGACGGGTTTGTACATGATGTTTGACTTGAAGATGAGAAGGACATTTTTTGAAGCCATATCGGCCCTCCATACGTGTGGTCGCTTGAATGCGATGTGAGAATGGTTCCGCTCAATGGGAACCGTTTACGCGACGCTTTGCCGCATTTCAGATCATACCGATGTGCTTTCAAAAAAGTAAGATCGGCGGAGCTTTTGTTGCAATGCAGGTTTTTCCAACCTGTTTCTAAGTGAATGGCATTGGTATCAGCTCATAGCGGGGTGAGTTCGATGTCGCCCTTGGCGGCCAAACTGTCGCCCAGCACGGCCAGAGCGGCGTCCACGCCTTGTATGCTCATCGCCCAATCCACTGCGTCCTTTAAGTCCGCTGCTTTGCGTATCCGGTTCCCGAGCCCCGAGGCGCACGCGTCCGCAAGGGCGGTGTCTTTCGCAATAACAGTGGCTGCGTCGCCGCGGCCCAGACTCAATGACGGTCCTACCGTCGCCGAAGAGGTGCATACTCCTATGGGTAAAGGCCCTCCCTGCAAGCGGACGCCTATTTTTCCCGAAAGCGGAGACGCCCCGGCGTACACGCCTACGGTAATAGGCTCTCGAATCTTCAAGAAGATGTCGCCGCCGTTCTCGACGATGACTTCCTCTGAATACGCGAGCAATCCCATTCCCACGTATTCGGCGATAGCTCCGGCCACTGCGGCCATTGGTCCCACGTCGGCCTTGCGAGCCGCCCGAATCATCCGAAACGCCAACGGAGCGTCGGACTCATCTTCCTCCAGCGGGACCAAGGATGTAAGGAATTCCGGTCGTCGTGCGATTGCGGCCTCAACTTGGTTCCGGCCCTGCCGAATGAGCTTTTCGGTTTCGGGGAGCAGCTCCCTACCGGCCCTCACGTAGAGGTCCGTAGTCTCGATGTTGACCCTGAAGGTCGTGAACCTGGACCCGTGTTCAAACGTACGATAATCACGCGGTTCGTAGATGACGCGGCCGCGGGGCAATGCGCTATACCTCGATCGCGAAATCCACGCTGGGTAAGGTTTCCTGAGCCTCACCCAGGAGGAAACGCCCGCTCTTGATCCATTCCTTGAGCGTATCGGCGATCTCGACCCCCGCCGAATAGCTGGACATGGAAGCCGTCTGCACGTTCTTGCCGTTGACCTGGATCTCACCCGACTTGAGCTGGGCGTACGTCACGTGGGTGATCGGGCCGCCCGTGCCTTCAGGATAGCCGGAGCCGTAATCCACCACGGGCACAAGGATCTCGTCGTCGCCCACGGATGTGAACTTGGCCATTTCCTCATTTAGGATAGGGATGGGAATGCCCACACCCACATTGAGCGAGCACCCGTACCCCGTTATGGACGCTCCTCGCAGGAACTTCGGGGACATTTGCTTCAGATTACCGCGCACGGAGAGGGTGCCCGCGCCGCCCATGACGACGCCGTTGGCCGACCGTTGAACTCCGGGATTATGCTGGGTTCCCGCGCCGATAACGTAGCCCATGCCGCCGCCCAGGAAGATGCGCGTGCCGATACCGATCGTGCGATACAGCGGATCATTGAGGAGCGGACTCATCTGGCCGGATGTGGAATAGTGAGCGTTTGCGCCGTCGGGTCTGAGAATTCCCATGTATGTGTAAATGGTCTTCTTGGAGTAGTTGATGGCGCAGTTGTAATTCTGGTAGCAATTGCGTGGGTCGAGCAGCCATGCGTCAGGATAGTCCTTGAGCGTTGTGACGGCCTCGTGGCTGCGATTGGGGTAGCAGTCCGTGCCGTACGCGGAGGCTTGCAGCAGCACTTCTCTGCCGGCCACGAGATCCTCGATCACATGCCCGCCCCCGTATCTGAAGCGGCCTGGAAAAACCTTGTTGAGCGGGTCGTCGTGACGGGTTTGGGTAGCGCCGATATAGCAATCAACCGCTGCGATCCCGGCGTATGCCTCGACGCCGTTGAGAAAGATCTTGTCCGCACGAATTCGAGGCTTGGTATGTCCTATATTGAGAAAGGCGCCGGATGAGCACATAATTCCAAACGTGCCGGTGGTTACCACATCGACTTTACGGGCGGCCTCAACCGGCCCCAATTCACGGGTAATGCCTACCATTTCTTCGGCGTTCACCACAACGGCGTTCCCGGCTTTGATCTTGCGATTAATTTCGGCGAAGGTCTTGTTGACTTGAAAATCCGACATCTGCATTCCTCCCGCAGATAGTGTTGGGCTGATATATCCTGCACGAGCGGATCGAGTACTGGAACTCATTGATCGTCTCTGACCGGGCGGTCTCGTCGCTCACGGTTCATACGCGAATGCCGTCACGTTACCAGATTTCAATGGAGAAGAGAATCGCGCCGGCTTGTCACGGGCTTGCACTGTGCCGGATGAACGGTTACGTTTCTCCTATCCCGGCATTCGATGAGCCGCAACGTTACGGGCAATAGCCGCACGAGCGACACGTATTTCCGAGCGCAAAAGTTTCACTAAGACTTTTACTTCTATTGAGTTTTTTTATCAAGAATAAGCATAGGGAGTAACACGAATGGACGCTAAAATAGTCGAGTTTACCACCCTGGACGAAGCAGCGGAAACCATACACGGCATTGGAGCGGAAAACAGCGGCATGATGGCCGGTCGCTCAATCCACATCAATATTCGTGTGAAGGACATTCCCGGTTACCTCGCTAAGCGAATCAAATACACCTACAACGAGCTGGGCGCGGAAGCCGCCATCAGCGCTCCGGCCTATCGCGAAGAAGAAGGGGTCATAACGGACATGATCATCATGGGGACGGTATATCAGCATCGTGAGGCGAAGCGAATCCTCATGGATGTCGCTGAACTCCAGGGGTGGCTCGTACTTATCAGCCGCCTTGTCGACGAAAGCGACATGGTTCGAGAAAGCCTGCCGCAGCCGCACGATTAGCCGACGCCGTTTTCCGTGAACGTACATCGCTGCGCCTCGCGCGGGTGAAGCGGATATTCCATCAAAAGCGCTATCAGCCATAATTGTTTTCCAAAAAGGATTCGGAGACTCGCCCTCTTTCAAGAACGTTTCTCCGATACATTTCTTCGCGTGCAAACGTCTATTATCGACGTGCTTTCACAGAGGTAGTATAGCGGAGCTTTCGTTAAAAAGCAGGTTCTTGCAACCTCTTTCTAGGAAATGTAATCTTCGGCGAAACAAAGCATTTCTCTTGGAGAGATGCTCGTTTCGGCCATGGTAAAATTCTTGGAGAGGGGCTTGGGGAGCAACTTCTTTCAAGAAGGTTTACCCCAATAGTACTTATTTGGGGTTCATCCGACAAGTGCGTACCTGGTTGAGTGCAGAGCATAGATTTTGAGCATAAAAAACTGCTTGTCTCGGAATCCATACGCTTGTCTCTGCATAGTTTTGATTTTGTTGTTGGTTCCTTCCAGTGGACCGGTTGAGA
>JBBRBO010000057.1:0-22504 GCA_038205805.1 Desulfomonilales bacterium | reverse complement strand
AACCCCACTCCAAGAACTTTTAAATGGCCGAAACCGGCTTTTCTCAAGGAGAAAAGGCCGCTTTCGGCATATTAAACATTCTCAGATAGACGTCGAAAAAACCTACCTTCCCAAAAAGAGTCTTCACCAATGTTACTCGTTGGAAAGCACTTTGGTATAAGCTGGATTTCCCTATTCTTACGTGAAGGCACTCCCCACATTCCTTCTTTGCTTGTGCTGTGGTGTTCGGCTTATCGGCCGCAAATTCTAAACGAAAACAGCGCCGAATGGCTCCAGTAGGGATTTTACTTTTTTGACTTGACAAGATAATATTTCATTATATCATGAAAGTATAGTCGAGGAAATCTTCTATTTCACAAAACGTCACATTATTCTTCTTGAACGGCTCGGGATTCTCGAGGCCCACCTATGCTCGCCCTCGCATGGCTTACAATCGGCCCGCACGCGAGAATATAGGCGCCGCGCAGTCTCATCAAGGGCGCAATACGCTCGGTCGCGACGCAATCCTAATCGCCGGTGTGGCGCAGAACTACCATACATCGGCCTTCTCGCATTTTGGTGAGGGCGCCTGCTGCGTTGTTTCTCGCACGACCGGCTTATACGAATGCGCAATATAAGAAGTAATATTGGAGAGAACCTTCTTGAAAGAAGTTTCTCCCCAAACCCCTCTCCAAGAACTTTTAAAATAGCCGCAAGTGCCTTTTCTCAAGGAGAAAAAGCCACTTGCGGTGCGTTTAAACATTCTTTCATAGTAGTTAGGGAAACCTGCTCTTACAAAAATGTCCTTCGCCTATATTCCTCGTTCGACAGCACATTGGTATCACGGCGTTTAGTACACTTGTCGTCACGTAATCTGCGTGCATCTGCGACATCTGTGGATGAATTCTCCGCTTGTATTCACAGGGTGCGCTGATAGGCAAGATGACCCGTGCAATACGACTGCGCCTATGGAGAACCCCGATGCAGTAATGGCCGACCGCGGCATGTTCTCCTTGAGAAAAGCCGGTTTCGATAACTGTGAAAGTGCTTGACGAGGGGGTTCTAGGAGCAACTTCTTTCCAAAGGTTCTCCCATATCATTTATACGATTTAGCATTGCTATAAAACCATTACGTGCGTTTGTCGTCACGCGATCTGCGTGCATCTGCGACATCTGTGGATGAATTCTCCGCTTGTATTCACAGAGTGCGCCGATACGCACCATGTGACCGATCGTTACGAATGGGCGTGTAGTTCGACGTAGGGCGACCGTTTACCCTTCAAGATACGTCTATCGGTGCGGGGGATATAGCAACTCTTCAACAACGCTCTCTGTACCATTCCTTGCTTGGGCGCGCATGGGCGCGAGCTATGCTCACACACGGCGAGCCGCTCAACTACCCTGCCGGAGGCCTTGTGGCATACATGACTTCGCTTGCTGTTTTCCATACTGAATACTTGACTCCTCTGGGGTCCGGGTATATCCTAAAAGGGGATCCGGAGCCTTGCCCGGAATCCCATCAGTCGAGCGCAAAACAACATACCGCCTGGATCTACAAGACCGGGACGGAAGGACAGAGACCAAGAGTACACCGCCTTCCGCCCAGGAAGGCTTTTTTATTAGGGTACTATGCGCATTATCACCAATACCGACGAAATGAAGGCATGGTCCGCTAAGCGCCTCGCTGAGGGAGCCTCAATCGGGTTTGTCCCCACTATGGGCTATTTGCACGCAGGGCATGTGAGTCTTATCGAACAATGCGCCAAAGAAAACGACAAGTCCGTGGTGAGCGTTTTCGTCAATCCCACACAATTTGGTCCGGGTGAAGACTTGGCCGTCTACCCGAGAGATCCAGACGCCGACGCAGCCAAGTGCGCGGCCGCTGGCGTCAACGTGCTCTACATGCCCGACAACGACGAAATCTACGCCCCCGATCACCGCACGTACGTCGTCGTTGAAGGTCTATCGGAACCCCTGTGCGGCGCCTCGCGGCCGGGGCATTTTCGTGGGGTAGCCACAGTCGTGCTCAAGCTGTTCAATATTGTTAAGCCTACCAGGGCCTACTTCGGCCGTAAGGATTATCAGCAGCTTCGAGTCATCAAGACCATGACGGCCGACCTGAACGTCGATACTCAGGTTATCGGATGTCCCATCGTACGAGAACCCGACGGTTTGGCCATGAGTTCCCGTAACGCCTACCTTTCGCCGAGCGAGCGTCAAGCCGCCGTATGCCTGTACGGAGCGCTGTTAGCGGCCAAGTCTCTGTTCGACACAGGCGAAACCCAGGCAGACGCATACAGAAAGGTCATGACCGACAGGATTGCTTTGTGCGCTGAGGCGAACCCGGATTATATTCGATTGGTGGATCCCGTCACCTTAGAAGACTTGGATCACGTAGACAACGAGGCCGTAGCCGCCCTTGCGGTGCGCATCGGCTCAACGCGACTCATCGACAACATGGTGTTTAAGCGTCCCGATGACTGCGAACGGGGAGCCTGTAGGTGATTCCCTTTGCGCAAATGTATTCTGCCGCGGAAGACCACTTATACCGATGTGCTTTCAAAAAAGTGAGATCGGTGCAGCTTTCATTGCAAAGCAGGTTTTTCCAACCTCTTTCTAAGAAATTTGTGATAAACGTCGAAAGCGGCGTTTTTTCCTTGAGAAAAGCCGGTTTCGGCCATTGCAAAGGTCTTGGAAATGGGTTTGGGGAGAATCCTTCTTTCAAGCAGGTTCTCCCCAATGTTACTCCTTTAATTACGTATTGGTGTTAGCTCTCATCACCATAGGACGGCTATAACTCTATCGGAGCGGACGATGTTGAGACAAATGCTGAAATCCAAGATACATCGAGCGCGGGTAACCGGCGCCTGCATTGACTACGAAGGCAGTGTCACCGTCGACACGGACCTCATGAAGCTAGCGGACATTTTGGAATACGAACAGGTCCATATCTATAATGTGTCAAACGGTGAGCGCTTCATAACGTACGCCATTCCCGGAGAGCCGTCCGGCGGAGAAATTTGTCTCAACGGCGCCGCGGCCCGCAAGGTATCGGTGAACGACATCATCATCATTTGCTCCTACGCTATGATGGAAGACGAACCTGCGCATAATCATTCCTCTAAAAACGTCTACGTGGATCACACGAATAAACCTATCGGGAAATCGCATCCATGAGTGTAGTTAGTGTGCGGGGGCTGCGTGATTACGATCCGCGCCCTCTTCGGCTTGCTATGGAGGCCTGCCTTCAGGACCTCGGTGGTCTCGAAAAGTTCGTGAAGCCTGGGCAGAAGGTGCTGTTGAAGCCCAACTTGCTTCGTTCGGCCAAGCCCGAAGAGGCTGTGGTTACTCACCCGCAGCTCGTGGCCGTAGTCGCCGAAATGATCCTCGACATCGGGGCCGTTCCGGCGCTGGGTGATAGCCCACCAATCGGGCATTTGGCTCGGGTGCTCACAAAGTCCGGATACGATGAATTCATGGCGAGATTGGGCGTAGAAGCCGCCCCGTTCAAAGAAAAGGTAACCGTCGATTTTCCCGAAAACAGGCTGTTCAAGAAAATTGAACTCGCTAAAGAAATCTTTGAATACGACGTGGTAATCAACTTAGCTAAGGTGAAAACCCATACCCAAATGGGATTGACCCTGGCGGTGAAGAACCTCTTCGGCGCAGTCCTCGGGACGGATAAAGCCGCATGGCACATGCGCGCCGGGAAAGACTTCGACACGTTCGCCACAGCGCTTGTGCAGATATACGAGCGCATTAACCCGAGTCTGTCCATCTTAGATGGAGTGCTCGCCATGGAAGGCAACGGGCCGAACAGCGGCGTTCCTCGTCCATTGGAGTTCATAGCGGCGTCGTCCGACGCTGTGGCTCTGGATGCGGTGGTGTGCTCGATGGTCGGCTATCGAGTGGAAAACCTCCGCACGTGCGTAATAGCGCAGAAGCTGGGAATCGGCGTGGCGGACTTAGAGCGTATCGAGGTCAAGGGCGATAAGCTTCCGGGGTTTCCGCTTCATGACTTTGAGCCGCCGCGCTCCGTGAACATGGCGTGGAATCTCAGCTCCTGGAATCCGATCCGCAAGTTCATGGAAAACCACATGGTCACTAAGCCGGATATTGACCCGGCTCTGTGTGAGAACTGCGGTATTTGCAAAGCCCATTGCCCGCCGCAAGCCATTTCCGAGCATAACGGCGCAATGAGAATAGATCGGAACAAGTGTATTTCATGCTTTTGCTGCCATGAACTCTGTGGGAACGAAGCGGTGACGATCCGAAAACCTTTTTGGGGCCGTGTCATCAACAAGCTTACCAGGTAAGCGAAGAAGCCCTCACTAGCTCAGTCTTATACCTGTGTGTCGCTCTCGCCACAGCCTTTGCGGGGAGAGCGACACATTCGTCGGGTGGAGTTCGGCTTGGCGTAGGTGAGCCTCTTATACCAATGCGCAGCCAAAGAAGTAATATCGGGGAGAACCTTCTTGAAAGAAGGCTTCTCCCAGAACCCCTCTCCAAGAACTTTAAAAATAGCCGCAAGTGCCTTTTCTCAACGAGAAAAAGCCACTTGCGGTGCATTAAAAAATTCTTTCATAGTAGTCAGGGAAACCTGCTCTTACAAAAATATCCTTCACCTATATTCCTCGTTCGACAGGATATGGGTATTAACCGCTTATATTGCTGTAGGAGACACAATGGCGCTTGATTTACCCATGCTCAGGCAAGTCGCCGAGGAACTGAATGCGTTCCTTGCGGGTGGATTTGTGAACAAGGTTCATCAGCCTCTTCCTCGTGAGATTGTGTTGCGAGTGCGCGCCGGCGGCGGGGAGAAAAAGCTCATGCTGAGCGCAGACCCGCAACAGGGGCGGCTTCACGTTACCTCTTTGAAGATCCCCAATCCTCCGCGGCCTCCCAGGTTCTGCGCCTACTTACGAGCCCACTTCCAAGGCGCCCGTATTACCGCAATAACGTGCTCGGAGACCGACAGGGTTGTCCGCATTGCAGCGCATAGAGGACCTAGTGGCGGAGGGACCGAACTCAGTCTTTACCTGGAACTACTGGGCCGCGACTCCAACATCATACTGGTAGGCGCCGACGGGGTGATCCTGGACAGTCTCTATCATCTGTCGGCGAAAGAGTCGGCGACACGGGTCGTGACGCCTGGGCGGGTTTACGCTGATCCGCCGCGAAACCCAAATTCACGGGAGCCGCGGGTGAGCTCCGGCGCCGGCCGACCTGGGATTACCACAAGCGCTAAAGGCAAGCCGATTTTGACCCTGTGCGCTTCAGATGACGACGAGGTTTGCCCCTCGGCCAACGACGCTGTTGAAGCCTTGTATAGCGGGCGGTTGCAACATACCTTAACGGAGGTTCAGAGGAAACACACAGCCGCTCCCGTCATAAGCCGCATCAAGGCCTTGGATCGCAGAATGCTCAAGATTCAAGCCGATATTGCGCGATTGGAAGAATACACGCGTATGCAGGAAGAAGGGGAACTACTCAAAGCGAATCTCCACCGCTTGAATAAGGGAATGCGGCGAGCGGAAGTCACTGATTGGGAGGGCAGGCCGCGAATCATCCAACTTGACCCCGCCCTAGATCCCCTCGGGAACATGAACCGAATCTTCAAGAAAGCCGCCAAAGGCAAACGGGGCCGGAGCGTCACATCGGAACGACTCGCACTGACACGGCAGGAAAAGGCGGGTCTTGAAGATTACCTGTACTATATCGAGACCGCCGGTCCGGAGGATCTCGAGGCTATGGCCGCGCCCGCTCCTCAACCGCGGGGTCCACGGCCTACTAAAGCAACGCCGGACTCGCACGCCGGCCACGGCTACTTGACGGTTACTTTGTCATCAGGGGCAGTGGCCTATGTGGGCAAGAGCGCCAAAGGAAACGACCATCTTCTCAAGCAGAAGGCCGATAGAAACTGTCTGTGGTTTCATGTGAAGGATTACCCGGGAGCTCATGTGATACTCGCGGGTAGATCATCGTTCACAGAGGACGACATAGGCGGCGCAGCGAAGCTGGCGGCGGAACATTCCAAAGCAGGAGCCGCCGGTAAAGTGGAAGTAATGATGGCCGCGGGCAAGGACGTAGGCAAGCTGAAAGGCGGAGCGCCCGGGCAGGTGCAGATTCGCTCCTATGCTACCCGGCTGGTAAACCTGGACGGATGAGTTCAAGGTAAGAAAAAGTGAAGAGGCGCCTGTTCGAGGTGGAGCCACAACTTTGGTTTGAACTACGTCGGCAGGGAAGGGCGATCGTCACCGGCGGCGGCAAGGGAAAACCCCGGACAAGGGCGTCATACCGATATGCTTTCAAAAAATCAAGATTGGTGGAGCCTTTGTTGTAAAGCAGGTTTTTGCAAACCCTTTCTAAGAAATGTGTGATAATCGCCGGAAGCGGCATTTTCTCCCGGAGAAAAACCGATTCCGGCAATTGTGAAAGTTCTTGGAGAGGGGTTTGAGGAGAAACTTCTTTCAAGAAGGTTCTCCCCAATAGTACTTCTTTGATACGTATTGGTATCAGAGGTACTTCCGCATACGCGACTACTTACCTGCGCCCGGTCCTACGCCTACACCAACGCCGCCGGGGCCTACGTTAACCGCTGCGCCGGGGGCCTTCACTCCAACACCACCGGGAGGAGGCGGGGGAACAGCCGCTCCGTGGGGCGGAACAGGGGCTACACCTACGGCCGCCGGAGGTCCTACGACAGCGGGTCCGGTTGTGATAATCTGATCAGCTTCCGCTCTGTGGGTGAACGGGCCTTTGTAGATCATAGCCGATTCAGAGGGTTTTTTCTCTACCACCATAAGCTTACCATTTTGATCTTTGACAACCCAATACTCAGCCGCAAACGATGTTACGGTCCCAAAGGCCAGAATCAATGCCGCTACTGTCAACAATCGCCAAACTTTCATCTGAGTCCTCCGTATAAATGCAATTAGTCGGAAGACACAGACCTTCAGGGAATGTTCCTACTTTCTTCCGGTGGTCGGTCGGCGCGAGCGTACCGACCCGCCCGCCGTGCGCAAATACTTTCATAGCTCAATCGCAGTTCAGGCATGTAGGGGGACGCTCTCCGCGCAGTCCTGCAAGGAGATTTTTCACCGACAGGTCCGCCATTTTGGTTCGTGTCTCTATCGTGGCGCTTCCCACGTGCGGAGAGAGAACTACGTTGGAGAGTTCCGTTAAGCCCGGAGTCAACTTGGGTTCATGCTCATACACGTCGAGACCTGCGCCCGCTATTTGGCCCGATTTGAGCGCCTCGACCAGAGCCTTCTCATCCACCACCGGTCCTCGAGCGGTATTGATCAAAATCGCTGTAGATTTCATGATCTCGAATTCTCGAGCGCCGATAAGCCCCCGAGTCTCCGGGGTGAGCGGGCAATTCAGGGAAAGGAAGTCCGATTCCGTCAGAAGAGTGGTCATATCCACATACGTAGCGCCGAGTTCTTGTTCGAGGGATTCGCTGAGACGCGTATGCTTGAAATAGAGAATACGCATATTGAATCCCCGAGCTCTTCTTGCCACCGCTTGTCCGATTCCGCCGAGTCCCACAATTCCGAGGGTTTTGCCGTGCACTTCAGTGCCGAGATAGAGCAACGGAGCAAGGAACTTGAACTCATTCGCCCGCACGATGCGATCGCCTTCCACTATTCTGCGTGCGACGGTCAGCAGCAGAGCGAAGGCTAAGTCCGCAGTGGCGTCCACCAGCACTCCCGGTGTGTTGGAAACCTTAACGCCTCGAGCTTTGGCGGCGTTCAGGTCGATATTGTCGAACCCCACCGCATAATTGGCGACCATCTTCAGTTTAGGGGAGCGTGACAGGAATTCGACGTCTACTTTGTCCGTCAGCATGGTAATTACGCCGTCTTTGTCGGCTACTCGTTCAAGTAGCTCTCCTCGGGGCATTGGCCGATCATGGGGACTCATGTCCACTTCATGCTCTTTTTTGAGGGGAGTCACTGATTCTTCCGGTAGCCGGCTGGTGATAAGCGTTTTCATAATCGAGACCTCCTTACATCAATGAACAACGCTGTCGGCAATTCGATGAACTCGACCGTCGTCATTGGCGAATGGACCACATGCTTTGCTCATACGCCCAGATTCATCTGCGTCGCACCCGAGAACCCAACCCTTCAGCTATACTGCGACTTAGTTGCTCGTCGGGAAGATGTTCAGCGAACGTCACAGCGAAAGTATGAGACCAAATGCGATGGCAATTTCTACAATCCCGAGAGCCACTTCGAGTTTTCGTGTTGCGGGATACATCTTGGAGATCGGGCCTCCAACCACCAAGTATACGCCGATCATCATGAGCGATATGAAGGCCAACGCATGGAAAATTCCTGCCCCCGTCATTCGCTGCACTACTTCGAAGACTACGGCAACAACAATTATAAGCAGGGGCATGCTGTACGGCTTGTCCCAATCCACCCAAGATTGTGTGGCCTTGACTTCCAGTGAAGGCGGCCCAAGCGCGATTATAAGATCAACGATCTCTTGAACGGGTTCAAAGCCGGCCGGCGTCATACCTCCTTTACCTTTCATTGAAACAGCAAAGCTGCGAGGCACGCCGAGAGAACTCTTGCGCACCACCACTTCGGAAATATCGTTCCAGGCGACGGTTCGGTGTAGTTTACCAAAATTGTTTTCAATGCCTTCCTCAGTGAGACGTAGTCTGCCCGTGCGCAGTTGTCTAAGGAGATAGAAACTTGGGGCGGTAATAATCAAGAAGACGGCGAGACTCACCGCAGCGGAGAGAAGAACATTATACAAATTCATCGCATAGCCCATTGCGTGTAAGCGCAAGAGAGCCAATATGAATGTCACGATGAAAATTGTGGCGCCGAGAGAGTATAGAAAATACCGCCGTCGAGTAACAAAAGTTTCAGATACTACAAATTCGCGAGGTTCCATTGGAATTATACACTCCCCTTCTCGGAGATAGGTGCGATCAGAAGGCTTGGAATAGGCCGAGAACTCAAACCTCCACGGCCGTTTCTTCTCCTTCTGTTCGCTCATGTATAATGATACCCGTGCGCAAAGAATGTTTCCTTCACAGCAGACCGGTGAATCGCCGAAACGTGGCCACGAGCCCCCGAGAAAGCATTCGGTAATCGTTCACAAGGGACAGTGCAAGCATGTGGAAGCACGGACGGAGAGGTCTGTAAGGGAGATAAGTTCCCCTTTCGGTTTTCACGGGGCGCAGGGCCGCCTCATAACCGGTGAACGATTACAGAAATGGACGACGTCAGCGAACTTATACCGATATGCTTACAACGGAGTAATATCGGTGAATTTCATTTTTGTAAGATGCAGGTTTCTTGAAGTCTATCTGAGAATGTTTAAGATTCGCCGAAAGCGGCATTTTCTCCTTGAGAAAAGCCGGTTTCGGCAATAGTAGAAGTTCTTGGAGAGGGGTTCGGGGAGAAGCCTTCTTTCAAGAAGGTTCTCCCCGATACTACGTCTTTGAGTGCGCATTGATATTAGGGAAGTAGCCATGACTGAACCGCTTAAGATTCTCCATATAGCTCCTTGGGCGGGTGCGCCTTACTCCGGCCTCAACACCAATATATTTAATTTCTTGCAACGACTTACACCGCAGCACGATGCTCGCTTTATCATCGTGGGACCCGCATCACGACGAGGTGAGATCACCGGAGAGTCTCTAGCGGAAATGGGCATTCCTAACTCGGGCCTAACGTTTATTCCACATGGACCCGTGAATCGGTTCAGCGCCCTTCGCGGACTTCTAGGACGAGAGCACCCGTTTGCGCTCTCTTGGCGACGAGAAATAGGCGAAGAGCTAACCCTCGCTTCGGAGACAATCGTACGTACGTTTCAACCGGACTTGCTGATCGTGTGGTGGTGGGCTTTCGGCGGCGTCTTAGCGGAGCTTCCGCAGCTTCACAAACTGCTGTACATGGGGGATAGTCTCACCCTTGGCGTACAGGTTGCGGTGAAAGGCGCCTCAGGGGCAGCGCGGAGGCTCTATTCGCGCCTTATACTGGGTCGCTCCAAAGTAACCGAGGAATATCTGGGTTCACGCTATGACCGCGTTATCTTCATCACCCAACGAGACGCCGACCACGCAAGGCTTTCCGCGGCGGTGTCCATCATCGGAAACGGAGTTGACGCCGCAACCGAGCGTTACAAACGAGAATATTCGCAGTCTCCTAGAATCATAACCTTTCATGGTGATTTTGGATTTCCTCCGAATTTAAAAGCGTTTTATTTCTTGCTGGGTCACATCGGACCTTTATTTCAGCGAGAATTTGGGCTTCGCGGCTTTGAGATTCACTTTGTAGGGGATGGACTTAACCCGGCTTTGCTGCCGGCCTGCTGTAAGCCTGATTGGGTGCGGGTATTCGGATATGTGGAAGATTTGAACAGCCGGCTTTGCGAGGCGGATCTCTATGTGGCGCCTATACTGTACGGGTCCGGCATGAAGAACAAAACACTCGACGCCATGTTATGCGGATTGCCGGTCGTTGGGACGGCTGAAGCTTTCAGCGGGCTCGATGTCCGCAATGGTGAGCATTGCGTAGTCGCAGCGATGGAAACTATCGCAGCCGAGGCGGCGGCTCTTTTCAAGAACCCGAATCTCTGTGAACGCATCGGGCGAGCAGGAAGGCAGTGGGTAATCGAAAATATGAGCTGGGATATACAAGCCGCCAAATTCCAGGCGGCTATAGATGAAATGTAACCGCGCGTGCGGAGCCGCCTTAACTGTTTCGCTTCGGGGCAAGTCGGTGCGGCACACGTGTCCGAGTCGCTCTGGATGGTAAAAAACTTTTTTGGGTTGACAAAGCTAATACGATTTGAGATATTTGTAATAAGCGAACGACACCTTCTTCAACCGTACACTTGGGCAACCCCAAGTATACGGACGCCGCTTATCTTACTCAAGAGTGCGGTTATATTCCTTGTTCCATACATAATGGTTCGAAGAACCCGAGACGGTAATGACTCCTGACATTTCGGTTGTGATGTCAAATGATTGCGCTGTCTCCGAAGAATGGTAGCTCGATGTTCCGGTGTTCACCGGGCTCAAGGAGGTTCTATGTCCGATGAAGGCCGGAAGGGCAACATATGTCCCCTCCTGAGCTCTCCGTCGTAACTTCCGTCTGGTTGGTTGGATGGCTCCTGGTGAACGGTTACCGTTAAGTTTTGTCGAAGTCTCAAAGCGCAGCCGCCGGTAACGAAGCCGGCATAGAAACTCAACGAGGATTATCTTGCTATTGCAAACCAAGTTGTGTACTCTCAAAAGCGAGTAAGCTCGAACGTACTATTCCCCTCATTCAGAGCCGAAATGTTATCTCCCGCGCCCAATAATACCATGGTAGCCGCAGACGAGATCTTGATCGTTGAAGATAGCGCTATGCAGGCGAAACGCTTAAAGAAGCTGCTGACCGAGCACGGTTATACGGTTTTCCATGCGACCGACGGCCAAGAAGGTCTGCAATTAGCTTCTGAAAAACGCCCGCTCCTGATTGTCAGCGATATAGTAATGCCGCGCATGGACGGCTATGAGATGTGTCGCACGCTCAAAAGTGACGATTCACTCAAAGCAATCCCGATAATTCTTCTTACATCATTGTCGAATCCGGAAGACGTGTTTCTCGGGCTCCAGTCCGGGGCGGATAGTTACATAAGTAAACCGTATGAACCCGCTACCCTGATTAAGCGCATAAAATCCATAATTGCGGGGCATCGCCTACCGCGCCTCAGAAATGAAGACGGTGCTCTAGAAGTTGTTGTTTCCGGAAAAACCTACGTTATCGATTCCAGCCGCGAAAAAATACTTGGGCTCTTACTCTCAACGTATCAAGATGCGGTCGAACAGAATCATAATCTCCGTGAAGTTCGCACAAAACTCGTCATGGCCAACGAGAAACTGGAAAAACTCGTGGCCGCACGCACCGAGGCGCTCAACCGCGAAATTACGGAACGCCGGCGTATAGAGGAAGCTTTGGCTTCCGAAAAGGAAAGGCTCAGCGTGTTGCTTCATTCCGTGACGGATGGGGTAATCACGACGAACACGGAAGGCAAGATCGTGTTCATGAACAGGTCGGCAGAGGAACTCACCGGCTGGTCCCAAGAAGAAGCGGTGGGTGAGGCGCTCACCACGGTATTTACCTTGGTGAAGAGTTCCACGTATGAGAGCGGCGAGACGGTGATGGAGAATATTCTTACTACGGGCGGACTCATTGGGCTCGAGGAGGACATAGCGCTTCTTACGCGGGACGGGAATAACGTTATGGTCACGTGCAGCGGAACCCCCATTTTCGATAAAACGAACATCATCATCGGAGTAGTGTTGGTATTCCGAGATGTAAGCACTACAAAACGGGTTCAGGAGGAGCTTAATAAGGCGCAAAAACTTGAGTCCTTGGGGGTACTGGCAGGTGGAATAGCTCACGATTTTAATAATCTGCTCACGGCGATCCTGGGAAATGTCAGTCTGGCGAAGGTGTACGCTCAGAACAACGAAAAAGTGACCATGCGTTTGCAGGAAGCCGAGAAAGCGTCTCTTAGGGCCAAAGATCTCACTCAGCAGTTGTTAACCTTCTCCAAGGGCGGGGCGCCGGTGAAGAAGACCGCTTCGTTGGTGGAAATCGTAAAAGACAGCGCCAGATTTGCGCTCAGGGGCTCAAACATCAAATGCGAATTTTATATCCCCAAAGACCTGTGGGCCGTGGAAATCGATGAGGGGCAAATCAGCCAAGTGATTCATAATCTCATAATTAATGCTGGGCAAGCCATGGCCCAGGGCGGGGTCATAAGGATCAAGGCCACAAATATACGCGTTACGCTCAATCATGATTTAAGCGCCGGCCTCAAGCCGAGTAAATACGTCGAACTCCGTATAATTGATGAAGGACATGGGATTTCTCAAAAACTGCTCACGAAAATATTCGATCCGTATTTCACAACGAAATCGAAGGGGAGCGGCTTAGGACTGGCCACGTGCTATTCCATCCTGAAGAACCATGATGGAGCTATAACAGTGGATTCAGCCAAAGGCGTAGGAAGCGTGTTCAGTATCTATTTGCCGATTGCCCAAAAGAATGAACTTCCTGTTCCGGAACATAGAGATGGGGTGATATGCGGTCAAGGGAGAATTCTTGTTATGGACGACGAAGAAATCCTACGAAACTTTGTTGGTGATCTCCTAATGATGCTGGGGTATGAAGTGAGCTTCGCCGCGGATGGGCTTGAGGCGATTTCGGCATACTGTCAAGCGTTAAAGCAAAATACCCCCTTCGATTGTGTGTTGATGGATCTGACTATTCCCGGCGGAATGGGCGGGAAAGAAGCGATCCGAAAACTCAGAGAGATTAATCCGGAAGTGCGGGCCATCGTCTCCAGTGGGTATTCCGATGACCCTGTTATGGCCAATCATGAACTGTACGGGTTCTGCGGCGTCGTTGCCAAGCCCTATGACGCCGAACAGTTGAGTGAAGTGCTCCACAAGGCGCTGTCCACCAATGGCGGCAAGTCTTGTATCAATGCCGAATCAAAGAAGTAATTTTGGGGAAAACCTTCTTTGAAATAAACGCCCCGGCGATCTCACTTTTCTAAAAGCACGTCGGTAGTAGACGACGGCATGTAGAACATGGAGATCTGCCTGAGTTACCGTGTAGGTTAGCCTTGAGCGACGCTCCAGGGGCCGGCCTCAATCGCGATGCTCAAGCCTCTGACAAGATGTTTTTCTGCTCGGAGGAGTTCTGCGCCGGTCATATCCGCGTCCGTAAAGTCGGCGCGAGTCAAGAAAGCGCCCGTGAGGTCGCTATCCACGAGTCTGCAGTTCATAAGCTTTGCGCCTATGAGGTCAGCCTTCGTCAAATCGGCGCGTGTCAGATTCGCCTCAACAAGCACACTGCGGTTAAGATTTGCGGACTGTAGATTAGCGCCATAGAGGTTAGCCCCTTTCAAATTGGCTTTTGCTATTTTTGCGTCTCGCAGGGTCGCCCTGGAGAGGTCGGCGCCCGCCAAGTTCGCTCCGAACAAATATGCCCTTTCCAGCTTGGCGTAGGCCGCCTTCACTCCGGCGAGTTCGGCGTTCATGAGATTAGCTTCCGCTAGGCTGACGCCGTCTCTCACGGCTCGCTCTATGAGTTGGCGGATATTTTCCGCTTCACCTGCATAAATGTGCTCGTACGTAAATCTGTTCACTATATCAAACCACATGGGCGCTCCTCACAGCGTGATATCTCGACTTCGACATTGACGCTTCTCCCACCGCACCGCCGACGCTCTTACGGGAGGAATTGTGGTAATTAATTAATCATATTGCTTCGATAATTACAGATGCTATCATAATTGGCGCAATTGTTCAAGCTATTGTTTAGACGTTACTTCCAGGTGCGGTACTACCGCTATGTTGGTCCCATTTGCGGGAGAGACTCACCTAAGCGATATGCCTTATTTCTGCGTGAATACATCACCGGCGCAATCGCGGCACGATTGGCTTTCGGCGCACAAGCGCCATGAAAGATTGACAAATTACGGCAAATATCTGATAACTATACCTGGCCCTTCCTAATGCCGAGCGCTTATAGCGTGGCGCAATGTCACACTAAGCCCATTCAGTCTGGGGCCGACGTCAGCGCGGGCCTTACAGTCTCGACGCCTCGTGCCCCAAGTTGAAGAACAGCCTGTTGAGTTTGCACTGTTAATTCCTGGAACACGGTCCGGCTCGTATTCATGCCGCCGGCAGGGCATAACGTCACGCCTATCATGCGTGTATGGGAAAATATTCTCTGAGAGCGACTTTTTGGAATTGCGATGAGCGCAAATTACCCCTGTGTCCGGATGGATTGGATCGGCACGGGTAGTTTACACCCCTGTTGTACATTTAGTTGTCGGAACTCAATGTGAAAACGGCAACTCCTCGACTAATATAGTAGTTTTTTAACGGCGTTGTAGAAATAAAGGCCGAGGGCGCATTTTTTGCAAAAGGTAACCCAACGCTCAGCCCGTGACTGAAGTGCGAAGGGGATTTTGATGCCGAATCGGAGGCTCCAGACGTTCCAATTCCAAGATGATACCGACCCCATCCCTAAATTTCTCGAACAGAACGTCGGCACAGAGACAATCGATGTGGAGACTTTAGTGGGCGGAGATGTCACTACATCAGGTAGTTTCTATCTTACGGGAATGGAAGCCAGTTCTTTGGCCAAATTACTCCATGCCCTACCCATTCCTGCATTCCTCGTTGAGACGAATCATACCGTTATGTTCGCTAATCGGTCGTGCGGAGCGTCGCCCCGTTATGCGGAAAAGATGAAGGGCCGGTCGTTTTCAGAACTCTTTGTGCACCCTCAGCATGCCGAAGCCGTGATCCTGCTTCTTGATCGGGTGTTTATTACCCGAAAACCGCATATGACGACTACCCTGCTCAAACTGGACGGAAAGAAAATCTGGGGACGTATGCATTTTCGATCTATGAGGGCATGGCAGGAAAGATCCGTTCTTGTCCTTTTAGAAGATTTGACTCATGAGAAGCGCCAACTGCTACTCGCCAAGAGACATAAGGAGGAGTTGCACAAAGCGCATGTTGAGCTGGAAATAAGGGTTGAAGAGCGCACAACGGAGCTTAAAGCCACAAACGCAAAGTTTCAGCGAGAGATTATAGAGCGTAAGCGAGCCGAGCAAGAATTGGAAGTGAGCCGAGCCGGGTTCACGAGTATTGTTGAGAAAAGCCGTGATGGTATCGTCGTAGTGGATCTGGACGGCTTTGTCCGCTATTCCAATCCAGCGTCTACTCGGCTGTTTGGACGGGCCGGCAAGGACTTAGCCCACAGCAAATTCGAACTCCCCACAGGAAGAGATAAAGATTCGGAAATACCTATCGTTACCGAGAACAACAAACCGGGTGTGGCGGAGATGCACATTACCAATACGGATTGGCACGGCGCCCCGGCCTATCTCGCTATGTTGCGTGATATCAGTGAACGCAAGCAAGCGGAACACGCCCTACGTCAGAGTGAACAACGCTACAAGCAAATGTTCGTGCGAATGCGCGCGGTAAAATTGCTTATTGATCCGGATACGGGATCCATTGTCGACGCCAATCCCGCAGCGGCCGACTTTTATGGGTATCCTGTTGATCTGCTAAAGAAACTCAATATTGTTGAACTAACTGACTTATCACCCCAGGAAGTATTTGAAAATATGAGGCGAGCGGTAAGAGAAGACCTCAACTATTTCGAGGTGTGTCACAGATTGTCCTCCGGAGAAGTCCGCGAAGTGGAGATGCACACAGGACCGGTAGATTTGGACGATCGCAAGTTGCTCTATACGATCATTCATGATGTCACCGATCGTAAGAAGGCCGAAGAAAAGCTCTCATTGGCCGCAAATATAATCGAAAGCAGCAACGAAGCCATAATGACGACGGACACCCAGGGGACTATCGTAAGTGTTAATCAAGCGTTCTGCCGCATTACAGGCTATTCAAAGGAAGAAGTCGTCGGGCAAGATATGAAAGTGCTGCAGTGGGGCAAAGGCGATGTCTATCGACAAATGTGGAAAACCTTACAGGCCGAGGGTGAGTGGCAAGGAGAGGTTTGGGATCGACGCAAGAGTGGAGAAATATATCCGAAACTGCTCTCGCTCAGCGCGATCAAGAACGCTGATGGACTGGTTTCTCATCACGTTGGTATCTTTTCGGATATAACTAAAATCAAGAAAGCGGAAAAACACCTCCAACACTTGGCTCATTTCGATCCGCTGACAAAGCTCCCTAATAGATTGCTTTTTCGGGACAGATTGCAGAGAGCCGTCGTGGAGGCGGACCGCAGGCATAACATGGTTGCGCTTATGCTTTTGGATCTCGATAGATTCAAGGTCATTAACGATACACTAGGACATGGAGCCGGGGATAAGTTGCTCATTGCCGTGGCCGAACGCCTTCAGTATTGTGTTCGAAAGAGCGATACCGTGGCCCGCCTGGGCGGTGATGAATTCACCGTGGTGTTACCTGAAGTTGGAAGCAATCACGGCGCCAGCAATGTGGCGAGAAAAATCGTTGAGGCGCTATCCCTGCCGTTCAGCTTGGATGGTCGAGAAGTCCACATTACTACAAGTATTGGTATTACCCTGTATCCTACCGATGGAATCCAGGCCGATAGACTGTTACAAAATGCCGACATGGCGTTATATCACGCCAAAGAACTTGGAAAGAATAATTATCAATTTTTTAGTGAAGAGATGAACATCGAGGCACTGGAACGTTCCGAGCTGGAAGCCGACCTGCGCGGCGCTGTTGATCGCAACGAGTTTGTTGTGTACTACCAGCCTCGGCTCGATATGCGGACAGGTGAAGTCACCGATGTGGAAGCTCTTGTGAGATGGAATCACCCCAAGCGCGGGTTTACGGCTCCAGGCCACTTCATATCCGTGGCGGAGGAAACCGGTCTAATTCTGAGTATGGGTGATTGGGTGCTCAGGACTGCAGTGGAGCAGAACAAGCGCTGGCAAGATATGGGTTTGCCGCCGGTTTGTGTCGCAGTAAACGTCTCGGCCAAACAGCTGGGGCAGGAGCGCCTGGTGGAGCGTGTGGGCGACATTCTTCAAGATACGGGGCTGGATCCTGCGTATCTGGAACTGGAGCTCACCGAAAGTGTAGCCATGGAGGATGCGGAGACCACCATCAAAATCTTTTCGGAACTTAAGCACATGGGCATCCGTATTTCCATAGATGATTTCGGCACCGGGTATTCGTCTTTGAGCTACTTGAAACGATTCCCCATTGATAAGCTCAAGATTGATAGATCTTTCGTGAAAGACATTGTGTCGGATTCCGATGATGAAGCGATCGTCAAGGCGGTCATAGCGGTCGCTCATAGTTTAAAACTGAAGGTGGTGGCCGAAGGTGTGGAAACAAAGGAACAACTGCGTTTTTTGAGGCTTCACCATTGCGATGAGTGGCAAGGATACTATTTCAGTCGTCCGATTCCCGCTGATGAGATGACGCAGCTTTTTCGTGAAAAGAAAAAAGTCGCCGTTTCTGAGTTGCGAAGTAAATTTCGCAACTGATTAGAGCTTGACGGCGTCGGCTCAACGTGCTTGCGATAGCTCACGGCTCAGTAAGCGCCCGCCATATCTCCTTTGAGTTGTCCCACCTCTCCTGAAAACTTATACCAATGTGCTGTCGAACGAGGAATATAGGTGAAGCACATTTTTGTAAAAGCAGGTTTCCCTAACTACTATGAAAGAATGTTTAAATGCACCGCAAGTGGCTTTTTCTCCTTGAGAAAAGGCACTTGCGGTGCATTTTGAAAGTTCTTGTAGAGGGGTTTGGGGAGAAACTACTTTCAAGAAGGTTCTCTCCAATATTACTTCTTTTATTGCGCATTCGTATTACATAGGATACGGCGGAAAGGGGTTACGTTTGTTCAGCGGGATGCATTTTTTTGAACAGCATCTTGACAACCCCCCGTTCGACTGTGTATGGTGAGGATCTCCCGGGCGGGTAGCTCAGGGGGAGAGCACTGCCTTCACACGGCAGGGGTCGGAGGTTCAAATCCTCTCCCGCCTACCAGGAATATTAGGTAGTTAGGTCACGTTACCCCGTGACCTTTTTCTTTTGCTCCCCCGGTTTCCGTACTCTTTCCATACCGTCTTCCGGCTCTGGGGGGGTGACCTCCACTACATCCAACTCCGTCCAGCCCATGTCGAACCCCATTTCGTCCACTGCCTTGAGCAGGTCTTCGTCCGAAACGCGTATGTACCGATCTTCCACCGGTCTCACGGAAGCGTGACCAACTATTGCATTGGCGATGGCGGGGTGCATACCCGACCTCTGGGCGTTCGTCTTCCATGTGTGCCTCAGATCACGCATCTGAAGTCCATCCAAACCGGTAGCCTTTACTGCGGATCTCCAGCATTTCCGGACCATGAAGCGGTCCAAAGGTTTCCCTTGAGGGGTCTCGCTCCGATTGAGATAATGACCCGAATACCCAAAGATCAGCCCCATGGCTTGGACGACCTTCTCACCATTACGCTTTCGGAATGATTCCAGGAGATCAACCGCTTCTCCCCTGAGTGGTACTCGCTTGGGCTTGAGTCTGACCTTTCTCGAACTCTTTCCCTCTTTCGTCACCTTTGGGGGGAGTACGAGCATGCGACGCTCGGGTTTATACATCTCCCACCTCAGTGCTGCGGCTTCACCGAATCTCATCCCGGTGAAATACAGCAAGACGATTAGGTCACTGATCCAACCGGTTTGATCCATCAACCGGTTGAAATCCTCCCAGGACAAATATGAGTCTCGCTGATTCTCGGGAAGAGATCGTGTCATCCTGCAGGGGTTGGAATCGAGTGACTCCAGTTCGATTTGAACATTGAAGATCCCGGAAAGGACGCCCATTTCTCTGTTGACGGTACCGTTCTGGACTTTTTCGAGCCGCTCTCGCCGGTACTGCTTGATCTGCGCTACCCGAATCTCCTCCACCGGCTTGTTCTCGCCAAAATGCTCGACAAGTCGGTCGATGGCGTACATGTTCCGTTCGCTACGGTGCTTCGGATCTATCTTGAGGTAGTCTTTGATCCCTTTGAGCAGGGTCAACTCCTCCTCCGGTTCCGCCGTGCGAATTTCAGCGGGAAGTTTCCATCCCCTGTTTTCAAACGTCCGTACCACCACTTCCAACTCCTCAGGCTTAAGATGGTCAAAGCGGGAAATCCTGAATGCCGTTCTCACCGCTTTGTCGATCCGCTTTGCTTCCGGCTCGGTTTTCGCAGAAGTCACTGTTTCGACCGGAATCCCTTTCCACTTGAAGTAGACATAGAACCGGCTACCTTTTTGCCTCACTGCCATTGCATTACCTCCTTACGGAGGTTGCTCCACGATTCCCCTGAAGTTTTCTTACCGCCTCCCTTCGTCTTTTGCGGGCTGCCCATCTTCCGTCCAGCCCGTTGGTGATTCGTCGCTTCTGATTTTAATACAACAGCCTTCTTCTGTAAAAGTTTATCGATGGCTTCGGCGGTGAAAAGCACCATCTTCCGAGACACCTTGAAGCTCTCGATCTTACCATCCCTCGCCCATTTCAATATCGTTCGTCTCGTAATATACAGTTTCGCAGCCGCTGCATCGGCGGTCAGCAATTCCTTTTCTTCCATACCTTCAAACCCTCCAACTTATCAATTTGCCGGATCACGATCCGGGAACCAGGCGTAAGACCTGGCTCTTGTGCCCCCGCCCTGCTGGAGGAAGCAGTGGAGTGGGGCAGTGCTCCGTGCGGAGCTATCGGATGGGGGAATCAGTAATTGACCCAAATGGATTCAATGCGGGATTCCTTCTTTTTACCCGAGCCATTCGCCGGGAGATGATCATTCGAGCCGCAGGCGATGTTGTTGCACTTGACTTCAAAGTCGTGCCGTTTCCAGCCTGCTGTCTCCAAGCTCTCGTAGATGCTGTTCTCGTAACCCGACAACATTGCTTTGCCCTTCAAACGCAGCAGTAATTCGACCAGTTCCGCATGATCAAGATCGCTCATCTCGTGTTCATAGTCGTTGGTCGTCTTCCGAGTCGAATGGACATAAGGCGGATCAAGATAAAAGAACGTGTCCGGGGTGTCATATCGGTTCACGATCTGACGAAAGTCCAAGTGTTCCGTCTGCACACCTCTCAGCCGCTTGTGTACCTCGGGTAAGCGCTGAATTGCTGAGAGATAGGCGTGCACTGGGTTCCCAATTCCGTTTCGTCCCTCTCTGACCGAATAGCTGAAGTTCTTTCCGCTTGCGCTATGGCTCATTCTCACTTTTACAAAGAAGCGCTGGGCTCGGATTACTTCTTCAGGCGAGTCCCACCAGGTATGTCTGAAAAGTTCAAATTGTTCCCGGCTGTAAGGGGTGAGTGAAAGCAGCCGCACAAGCCTCTTAAATTTGTCTTCATCTTGCAGCACCGTGAAAAAGTTCATTATTCCCGAGTCCAGGTCATTTATCACCTCAACACCGGATACGGGCTTGGCAAAAAACAAGGCTCCGCATCCGAAGAAAGCCTCAACGTAAGTGTGGTGGTCTGGTATGAACGGTAATAATCTGGGAACCAGTTTGGTCTTGCCTCCGTACCGTTTCAGAGGCGATTTCACCTTCTTCTCTTTCATCATTCCTCCGTGGCGGAGGAACACGAAATTCAGTCGAAAAGCCATCTAAGTCATCATTACTATCTTTTCCTGTAGTAGATCAGTTTCTTGCGATAAATGAAAATCTTTGCTTCGTGTCCTTCCTTATATTGGATGTTTTTTAGTGGAGCTTCAGATCTTAGCGCTCCATGGTAATCGGATTAGGAGTCTTCGGGAATGATTACCGTGTGCCCCTCGGTGTTGTCGTTTTCAAATTCGTCGGCAACCATTCTCAGGTAAATGTCAATATCCAGTTCAACGTGATATTCAAGGGATTCACCCAGGTCTCGCAAGGCTCTATAATGTTCGGGTATAAGGGTTACGCTCGCCTGTGCAACATTCGTTGACTTCTCACCATGAGACTCTCCTGAACCATTCTTCGACTCACGACCCGCCCTATCAGCTTCTAGTTCACTGCCCTTTGCACGTGCTTTCGTTGCCCTGCGCTTCTTCCGGGTCTCCTGACAAGCTTTGTTGATGGACATGTCTCCGTTCTTTACGGACTCGACGATTTCCTCTCCCCCATGATCCGTGATAGTGCGGACTTGCTCCACTTTGCGGGCGCTTACGCCGACCAGCTCCGCAGTCTTCTTAGCGGAGGAAGACCTTGAACTTTCATTGCCGAAATGTTGCGGCCTTGATTTTGCCTCTTCACTCCTTCGGTCACCACCACGCTGTTTTCTGGAATCCACAATCTGAATGCAGGTTACGATTTCAGCATCCGTCATGTTCCGACGATTCTGTTGCAAGTGGATCGCCAACTGAAGAGCTTCTCCCTCCGTGTCAAGCTCGTGAGTGAATACGGGAACCTGATCGAGTCCCACGTTTATGGCAGCCTGGAGCCGAGTATGACCGTCAATGCACACGGGCTCCTTTTGACCTTCCCACGTTGCCAAAGTCAGCGGGTGTGAGGTCAAGTACTGATTTCCCTTGATGTGTTCTTCTATCTTTGCCGGAACCTCATTTTTAATGGGGAACAGATTCACAAAAGTGTTATGTGTTGTGATTTCTTTGGGATTCATTTTGTCCATGAGTATAACCTCTATAATTGTGTAATTTTGGGTAATTGATAATTCTTGATCAAACTCCTAAATCGAGTCTTTAAGCCCCGGATGGTTTTTAATTGTTTAATCTGCTTGGTCTAAAGTGATGTGATGAACTCGGAAGATATGAATAGAGAATCTAATATGAATATATTTCAAAAACTATATGTAATTCGTGACCGTCGTGTTTGTTTTGCTGTTCAATTCCTACCAATGTAAATACTGGTCATGTCGAAATGGACACCTTCAAATTCAGCAATAGGCTTTTAAAAGCGGTCTCAGGGTCTACCAACTACGGACTCATGTTGTCACCTCTCTTTCTTGGTTTGTTGCGCTCTACTTTATATATAGTAC
>JBBRBO010000056.1:0-22505 GCA_038205805.1 Desulfomonilales bacterium | reverse complement strand
CTGATTTATTTGGGAATATACCACCAAACGGCTGTGCAATGCAAGAACTAAATGCGCTAAATCACATAATATCAGGATGTTGAGCAAATCTAATGTCCCTAAAATTGCGCCCGACCAGATTAAGTCCGACAGCCTCCTAGGATGCCATAACTCCCCACAATATCAAGACAAGACTTTCATCCTTCGTTGTGACGATAAGTCATGGTCGTTCTTGGAGAGGGATTTAGGGAGAATCCTTCTTCCAAAAAGGCTTCCACCAATATTATTTCTTTGATTAGGCATTGGTATAACACCGGAGGAAAGTCTTAATCTCCCGCCGGACTACTCCTTTTGTATTGCAAAAAACTACTAACCCATTGGAGGAGAACCCTTACGACAATAGAAACGAGAGTTGCTCATTTGTCCGCCTTGAGTCGGCTATTTTTTCGAATTTCAACCCTGCTCCGTAATTCATTATAGTGAACGTCTCTATACGCTGGAAACTCTACTATTTCAACTGTGAGTAGCTCTATTATTCACAAATGGCGCATTAAAACAGGCTATATCGCTATAGGTATCTATCGAAAACCCTCAATGAAGACCTGTAGGCAACAAAATCTCACCGCGCAAAGTTCATAAGGGCGTCCTTCCGTACGCGCAGTTCGGGATATTTTGCTCGACAAAATGCTTTTTTCGAACTTTTTCATCGCCAAACGGTCTGAATAACTGATATGTCCAAGAATAGTAACATAGTAGATCACGCCTAAAGTATTTCACAACTCTTAAAAGCATAACTCATTATTATTGCTTTCTCAATTACCTTCATTTCACAAACCCGCCTACTTCGGCGGTACTGCCCAGGCCAGATTCACCTTCCCTTTCGAAGTATTATGCGATAGTCTGAGAGTGACGGTAAACACGAAACTACAACGGAAAAGCCTTATGAATAGTCGGCCAACATGTTCCTTTGCACACTTGTATAGCGATTCGTCACGTTTGCGAAGCGACGGAGCAGAAGCGTGGTTTGGCTCAATTCTTTCAAAGGCGCCTACTGGTCGTTCTACTGTGGTCACGGAAGCAATACCGTTTCAAAATAACTTTCCTGCCTTCTTCTTGCTACATATCGAATGTCAGGACCATATACCAATAAATAGTTCGGCCGGCGAAGTCGAAACGGAAGCAAACCTTTACGGACCGTGATATGTCCCAACAGTGCTGACGATAATCGCTTATCCGATTGGCTGGTCATTGCTGGTCACTCGGCAAACGCCTAAGATATCCATGTGTGAGTTGATCCGCCGCTAAATAACTGCGGGAACGCTCCACGATAACTCGACATACTCCAATAGCTCTTAACGTTTCAGAAATCGGATCGTTACCGGATGGTCCGATACACCGGCTGAACCCAGGGCCTTCGTTTGTCTTGCCCTGATGTAGCAGTCTTCCTTCGAGCCGATAAGCCGTTGAAACTGGCTTCCAGACAGACACGGCCTGCGGAATAATCCAAAATGACCAGGAGGGGAAATGGCGGCGCAACAAGCTAAAGAGCCCAGAGATGCATGGGTTGTGGTTTTCGCAGGAACAGCGATAAACCTCTGTTTGGGAATACTGTACGCCTGGAGTGTTTGGAAAAAGGCATTGGTAAACAAACCCAAAGCCGACGCCGGCGTATTAATGGACGGCATCAACGCGGGATGGCCTTACCTGACGGATGCCCAAGGCACAGTGGCATACTTTGTTTGCGGTCTCGTTTTCGCTATTTTCATGATTCCCGGAGGGCGTATTCAAGATAAATACGGCCCTAAAGTCGGCGCAACGCTCGGCGGCCTGCTTCTCGCCGCCGGCTGTATTGTCGCGGGCCTCATGAAGAGCTACACGGGTCTGCTGATTGGTTTCGGCGTCCTCGGCGGTATAGGCATGGGTATTGGTTATGCGGCGCCCACACCCGCTGCGTTGAAATGGTTTGGCGCCCATCGCCGCGGCCTTATCGTGGGTCTCGTCGTTGGAGGCTATGGCGCTGCGGCGCTGTATATTTCGCCTTTGGCCCAGTACCTTATCAATAACTTCGGTATTTCAAACAGCTTCCTTTATCTCGGCATATTCTTCGCTGTCGTGGTTATTTTGGCGGGTCAGCTCCTGAAAAATCCTCCCGAAGGCTACGTTCCTGCCGGCGCCCCTGTGATAACCCCAACTGCAGGCTCCACGAAAATGGCCGGCAGCATGGCCGCTCAGGATTGGGCGCCCTCGGAAATGGTTAGCCGGTGGCAGTATTTCGCTCTTGTATTTATGTTCATAGGAAGCGCACAATCGGGCCTTCTGGTTATCGCCAATGCGGCCCCTATTCTCGCCAAATGCGCAGGCAGCTTTGATTTTTTCGTTAGAAACGCCTGGATCATAGCGGCTTTCGGTGGTCTGGTGAACGCTCTGGGAAGAGTAGGCACAGGCCTCTATTCGGACAAGATCGGCCGTCAGAACGCCTATACTGTGAACGGTATAGCCTCGGTCATCTGTCTCTTCTTGGCCCCCTGGATCATCAACAGCAATAGCATCTTACTGCTCTTCATTATCGTAGGAATCGCCTATTGGCAGTACGGCGGCGGTTTGGCTCTTATGCCTTCGTTTACCGCCGACTTCTTTGGTTCAAAAAACTTGGGCGCAAACTACGGTCTGGTGTTCATCGGTTGGGGTCTCGGCTTTATGGTCCCTCTGATGGGCGGTTACCTGAAGGACTGGACAGGCAACTATGCACTGTCCTTCTACATCTCGGCTGTGATCCTCTTAACTGCGGTTATCATAGGTAGATTGACGCACCGACCAAGGAAGACTGCTCAAGCCGTCGATCCTATAGCGGGAAGCGTATAGCAACCCAAGCCTAAACCAGTTCACATTGAGAGACATATATCTCCAGGAATATGTCTCTCGAACTTTTCCCCGGATGAGCAGCAAAGAGATGCAGGTGGATTGCCTCGTATGCCTTTGCTGTTTTTTGTTCTTTGCGAACCGTGGCGGTCAGAATAGCTCTGCACGAGCTGCGGCGACGCACTTTGTTGAAATGTGACTCGTAAGGTGGTAGAGATAATGATTCTCTCGGAAGTCGCGGCTCTAAGCCCAGGACGGAGCCATCCACGCGGAGTTACTATGAACGCCCTTGCGGCTTACATTAGAATTGCTCGCCCCGACAATTGGTTTAAAAACCTGCTGATTCTTCCGGGATTTGTGCTTGCGCCGGTGTTAACGCATACAGGGATGAATATCTTCACAAACCTAATCTTGTGCGGCGTTTCCGCGTGTCTCATCGCCTCATCGAATTACGTCATCAATGAATGGTTGGATCGTGAATACGATAAGTTTCATCCGGAGAAACGAAACAGACCCTCCGTACTCGGGAACGTTCAAGGACGCTACGTCGCCGCAGAATACGTGCTGTTACTCGTCACGGGTTTGTTTCTAGCTGCGCTGATAAACTGGTCCTATTTTGCGATTTCGGTCTTGTTTTCCGTAATGGGTATTCTTTACAACGTCAAACCCATTCGAACCAAGGACATTCCGTTTCTCGATGTCTTATCTGAATCTTTCAACAATGTCATACGACTATTTTTGGGGTGGTTCGCCGTATGCGCCACACCTTGGCCACCTTCCAGTTTGGTTATCGCCTATTGGATGGGAGGCGCCTACTTGATGGCGGTCAAACGCTATTCCGAGTTTCGGTTTATCGGGGATCCGCAGATTGCAGGAGCCTATCGCGAGTCCTTCAAGTACTACACTGAATCAAAGCTATTGGCCTCCTGCTTGTTTTATGCGCTTTGCGCAGCTTTCTTCGGCGGCGTGTTTCTCATCAAGCACAAGATCACTCTTATACTTACCTTTCCTCTTTACGCGGCCCTGTTCACCTGGTATTTCACGATAGGCCTCAAGTCGGATTCAGCGGCCCAGCACCCTGAACACATGTACAAAGAGAGAAGCTTTTGCCTCTTTGCTGTGGGCGTTGCGGCGCTGAGTGTTATGCTCAGCTTTATGAACATACCGGCCCTGGACATATTGCTCGAAAATCCCTTTGAAACACCTTAGCGATTTACTTTGATGGAGCTTAGCCTGTTCGTCGACGGGCATGCTTCGTTGTGCGCTCCAAGAGTATAAACTTTCGAAGCGCTGAATACACTGGTGAAATTGCTTCAAATGGGGTATACTAAAAGCTAATCCGTTTATGTTTCAAGGGGTGAACAATGAAATCGTGGCATATCGCGGTGGTCAGCCTCGTCGCGATGGGCGGGGCGTTTGCGGTCGTCGATCAAACCTGCGCCGCTCAACCGACGGATACGAAGAATCTCTCAATAGCCGATGTGTTCGATCAGAAGGATAGACAGAGAATACAAACGCTCAAAAATGTTCAGCAAGTGTTGCAATCGTCTTTGAAACCCAGGGCGGATCAGATAGTAAAGCTATTGGCGGAATCTACGGGTTCGGATGTGAGATACGATTTGTTGCTCAAATTAGCTGAGATTGAAAAAGCCAAAGGAACCAGGGAAGGCGATGACGCGGCTACCGGGTGTTTGCTCGAAGCCTCGGTTCTGAAACCGGAACGATCGGAAGCCGAAGTTCGACTCGCCGATATGAATATATCACGAGGCTCTATGCCCGAAGGCGAAAGACACCTCCGTCGGGCGCTTACGAGCCTCAAAGGGCGGACGGATTATGATGCAACCTGTTTTCAAGTCCAGACCTATATGGATCAATGCAATTACGGACCCGCCATCAGCACCCTCATCAAAAAGGCTGTGGCCAAGAATGGACCGTTCGCAGACGATCCATACCTGACGCACAAGCTGTACCAGTGTGTACTCCAAGATACCTCCGAATCTCCGTTCTGGGCCACTGAATTATATTGCGCTCTCTATTCATATTCACCCGAAAGAATTCGAGCGGTAAAGCTGCAGTTGGTGCGCAAGGGCTTTTCTCAGTTTCACGTTGACCCTGTAGTTTCCCGTCTCTTGAAAGAAAATTCGATAGCTCGGCTCAGGAAATCGATAGATGTGACGGATAAATACGAGGAACAAAGACCCGGATCCAGCCCGAGGTACAAGTTACAAGACGCAAATCTGTTGGTAAGCCCCAAGCCCGTCATCCAACTGGATGAGAATATGGATCTCTTCAAGCTTGCTTTGCGAGCGTCCGTTCCGGATGAGAAAACACTCGATAAGCTTTTGTTCGAACTCGAGAACCTGAGAGCTCAGGCGAAGAATCATTGTTCGTCCGGAACAACCAAGAAAGAACAAGCGGAACAGCTTTTTATCTGGCTCAAAGAAAACATGCTCAAGGAGTATAGCGTAGCCTACGGGATACCGGCTGAAAACGCTATTCTCAAAAAACAATACCTTTGCCTCACGGGCACCATCTACTACACCCTTATAGCGCGAAAAGATCTTGGGCTTGACGTAAGTGGTTTTCTCACCAAAAACCACGCCTTTGCGGTATTTCACGATAACGGCAAGACAGTTGAAGTGGAAACCACGGCGTCGGGAGACAAGCGGCAGTCAGGCTACGGGTTCGATTTCGAGAACAAAAGAACGGATGAGACGAAACAAAAACATGACGATTATCGGCAACAAGCCGCACACCAAGACCCGGATTCTCTTTTTAGCGTGGCCTCCGTCGGCGAAGTAAGTCCCCTGGATTTGGTCAATACGCAACATGCGAACGTGGTGTCAAATTTACCTACTTTCTTGCTCCTCCAGAATCAAAAGTACATGGATGAAGCGGCAAAAATCCTCGGTTCCCTTTTGAGCGAAGAAGACCTTGCCAAGGCTAAGAAACGGCGAGAGCATTTTGATCGAGGAAACGGCAACAAACCCCCTGATTACACGTGGGATAAGCCGTCGTTTACCTGGAAAGATTTCCTGGAAACCTTGACGCTCGTGGCTTATGAGGATGCTGAAAAAATGCTTAGTAGGCGGGTAATCCCTGAACTTGCGGATCAGAACGAACAATTCCGAAAGGATTTACTGCGGACGTATGACAGGATTCTCGCCTTGTCGGAGACGGCAATAGCCCTGAACCCTTACAATGCTGAATTGAAGGACCGATACATATTGCAGTTACAAAGGGCAAACAACATAGAAGTGAACCCGGAGTATTATCGCTCCGTGCGCAATTTTCACGCACTTCACGCACTTATAGAGCTTGAAAATGAGTTGATCACCGAACTGAAGCAACAGCAACGCGCCCGAAAGGTACCGACCAAGTCGCTTGAGCCCGAAGGAGGAGCTATCTCCACCGACGGCAAAGCACAGCAAATGGAGACGCAATCTAAAACCGCCAAGGATATAGCGGATGACACGTTCTCCATAGAGAGAACTGAGGCCATGTTTAGGGCATTCAACAACACCTTCAAGCGCACCAAAACAGCGGCTGAGACGTATCCCCGATCGCCCGAAATCAAGCGGCTCTTGCTTTCAGAAATCCACATGCTGCAGAAGTATTTATACCTTATGGAAAAAATGAAAACTAAGGTGGAGGCACGGGGCGCAACCGATGTTAAATACCCGGATCTATATGAATGTAAAACGTTGCTGTCCAAAATGCTCTTGGAACAGGGGATCAAGACCTCAACATTTTAAGACGACTGTTGCTTTTCGTTGCAAATACGTGGTATAATAGACCTAATTTGTTTATCCATTTGTGCAGGCGATCGGAGGACTCATCATGAGATTATTATGTTGCGCCTTGGTGTGCGGCTTTATTTTGGGCGTGGGAGGTCTTGCTCTCGCTCAACCGGCTGCTCCTCTTGATCCCCGAGTAGGAGCCGGTTCCGATGATCCGATTAGAGACGGATATTTTGAAATCAATATCAACACTCCCGAAGGTGGTAGACTAAACGTGGAAGAACTCCTGCGCGACAGGGAACTGAATCCCGCTGCCTTGTATCGTGTGTCGTCCGGCGGTTATCTTAGTTTCAATGAAACTGATTGGGTGAAGAAAATGGAATTCAAGATCTACGATGTTCCGGTAACGGAACTACCTCAGTATCGTAGATTCGCGAACTTACTCCAGGACATAAACGACAGAATCGCCGATATGAACAGGGTTTTGACCGAGTATGACCAAACAGCCCTCAAGCTTATTAATATGTGTGATAAGTCACGTTTTAGTGACATCGAGAAGATCGACGACAGCATCGCCCCGTACTTACTAATAAACGTGAAGTTACTCCGACTCAGGGATCTGGTTGTGCATTCCCTAAACAGGTTTGCGCGCGAACGATCCTGCCGTACGCAATTTCTTGAGTATGATCGCGCTCTCATGAGCTATGCAGACGCGCTGAGCAAGATCACGAAAGATTTCAATAGCCTTGTGAGAAGATCATTGGCGATCAGTAGAGATGTATCCCAGCTCCCAAGCGGTGGAAGCGCTTCCCCAGGTCAGACAGGTCGGTAGAGGTATGGGACGCTTGAAGTTTGTTTTTATACCGATGGCTTTCACAAAAGTAAGATGGGTGGAGCTTTTGTTGAAAAGCAGGTTTTTGCAACCTCTTTTTACGAAATTTGTGATAATCGCCGAAAGCGGCATTTTCTCCTTGAGAAAAGCCGGTTTCGGTAATTGCAAAAGTTCTTGGAGAGGGGTTTGGGGAAAGTCCTTCTTTCAAGAAGGTTCTCCCCAATATGACTTTTTTGATTAGGTATTGGTATTACATAGGCGCCGCCGCACGTGCCGATATGCCTTCGATTGTCGCGCCGAGGACTTCTTGAGTATTGGTTCAATTAACGTGAGGCGGCTTTGAATTCTGCCGTGGGCATGTTGGTACACTAAACTCCGGCAGGCTCAAGTAGGAATTCATCGTGAATACCGACGGAAGCGCAACAGCACCGCATTCGGCGCCGACAAAAAAAAAGGAGCTATCGGCAACGTGGCTGTAAGCCCTAGCGTCTCCTGCGCCATTTTGGCCGGCGGTATGGCCAGACGAATGGGAGGCGAAAACAAGGCCTTTCTCAGCATTGGCGGCGAACCCATAATCGAGCGCGTGCTTTCCGCCCTGCGACCCATCTTGCCCGATATCATGCTCATCACAAACCAACCGGAAGTCTTCCGAGAACTCGAGTTGCCCATGTATGGGGATATACGGCCAGGAGCGGGTTCTCTAGGCGGCATCTACACAGCCTTGTGCAAAGCCTCAACGAAATACGTGTTTCTTACCGCATGTGACATGCCGTTTCTTAAGACCCGAATCATTAGGCGTATTATCGAAAGGATTGATGGCTACGATGTGGTCATTCCACAGCGCGATGGCCGCCTGGAGCCGCTGCACGCAATCTACTCCAAACGATGTATTCCGTTCATAGAGAGACTTTTAGATGTGAACGATCTGAAGATCCTCAATTTTTTCAATGAGGTGGACGTGCTCACCTTGGATGTGTCCGACTTCGCGGCCTTTGATCCCGACCTTCATTTTCTCATGAATATTAACTCGCCCGCGGATCTGGAAGCCGCGCGGTTGATTGCTTCGGTTGAGACCCCCCACCCGCCGACTTAGTATTCGTACGGCACAAAGAGCTTCTTATGCTCATCTAGGGCAAATCTGTCCGTCATGCCCGCAATGTAATCGCAAATGACACGGGAGTCGGATTCCAGGCTTTTTCCCATTCGCGCCGAAACACTAGGGGGCAGTTGAGTGGGTCTGGCGACATACTCTTGAAACAATTCTTTAAGCACTCTGTTCGCCTTAAATTGCATTCTCAGGATTTTGTGATGCGTGTAAAAGCGCGAGTAAAGAAACGTATTGAGTTCCGTTTTCATGGCTTGCATCTTGTCCGAGAACTTCACCACCGGATCGTTGGCCTGGGCTATTTCTTCAGGGTCTTTATAGCCGTGTTCGTTGAGCCCTTGTTCGGTTACCTCAAGCAAATCGCGGATAAAAGTATCGATCAGGAAACGAATGGCCTGGTAAGCGAACGTGTCTCGATCCAAGTTAGGATATTTTGTGTGGATAAGTTCCGTCACCTGGGTCCATAACTCTACGTGGCCTAGATCTGTTTCATCGAAATACCCGGAACGCAAGCCATCTTCTATATCGTGACAATTGTAGGCGATTTCGTCGGCGTAATTCGTTATTTGCGCCTCCAGGTCGGGCTGAGGGTCGGTAAGAAAATCCCGCACGATCTCGACAGGCGCATTATCATATACCGTCGCATGGCGGATTATGCCCGCACGCGTTTCGTACGTAAGATTTAGCCCTGGAAATTCGGGGTAGCGTGTCTCCAACTCGTCGCATATACGCAAGGATTGGCTGTTGTGCTCGAATCCGCCGTACTCTTTCATCAGCTGATGGAGCGTGTGCTCCCCTGCGTGGCCGAACGGAGTGTGCCCGAGATCGTGCGCCAGCGCTATAGCATGGGTGAGATCCTCATTCGCGCCGAGATACTGGGCTATACTGCGCGCTATCTGGGCGACCTCGAGAGTGTGCGTGAGTCGTGTCCGATAATGGTCGCCTTCGTAGTAAGCGAACACCTGGGTCTTGTACTCCAGCCGCCGAAAGGCCTTCGAATGAATAATTCTGTCGCGGTCCCGCTGAAAGGCCGTGCGATAGGCGCATTCCTTCTCAGGCAAACGTCTCCCACGGGAACGCTCCGATAGCCGCGCATAGGGAGCAAGAAAGGACCGTTCGCGTTGTTCTTGAATGGATCTTTTGATAATCACTACCGTTCCTCTACAGGGACCCCTGCGGGTCGCTTGTGAATAGTGGGCGAACAAACTCCCGACTCCTATGGTATTCGGCCGCGCGAATCATGACAAGCCCTTTGCTGCGAGTGTCAGGCGCCGGGACTACCTTTTTTCGCTATTCTTGTCCATTATTTCGGCTGCGTCTAATCATGGGAGAGCATACTGCATATTTGTCCGACGGCTGTTTTGAGCCCCGTTTCTCCACTTGGCATGGACGGTGGTCACTAGTAATATAAGTACACGTAACACAGTTCCCATGAACGACAGGCGCTCATAGTGAAACAAACCTCCCAGACCAGTGAATCTCTCGAAGCTGAGCTGCGGCTCGCTGCACGACAGAGAGAGCTTGCCATGGACGTGCTGGCGATTCTGAATGAGCCGACGGTGGACATCGAGGTAATCCGCCGGGTGATAGAGTTGGTGAAAAAACGCACTCGTGTGGAAGCCCTAGCTATTCGTCTGCGAGATGGTGAGAATTACCCCTACATAGTAGCCGATGGATTGTCCGACGCGTGTCTTCAGGCAGGGAAATCACTCTGGGCCTCTCACGCCGACGCCGCTCTTTACGATACGAAAGGGCGCCACATCCTTATACATCCATTTCGAGACGTTCTCCTGGGACAAAGCGACCCTACTCGACCGTATTTCACTCCCGGCGGGAGTTTTTGGACCAACAGCAGCGGCCGCCTCGTGGAATCCGCCGCCGCGAGCGAACTCCGGAGTGCAATCCAAGAGCATTTCTCGGCGCACGGGTATGAATCCATTGCCTTAGTCCCCGTGCAGGGAGGCGCCGACACTCTCGGTCTTCTACAATTCAGTGACAGCCGGGCAGACATGTTCTCTCCCGAAATAATTCGTTCCCTCGAAGCGTTGGGCGGTATTCTCGGCATGGCATTCGCCGGTATGCGCGCAGAAGAAGGATTGAGGCGCTCGAAAGATAAATTGGAACAGCGTATGGAACAAGGCGCCGCCGAACTCGTCAAGGCAAAGAAGGAACTGGAACGACGGATCTCCGAACGCAAGCAGGTAGAGTTCGAGCTAAAGCTCAGTCAGGAGCGCCTGACGCTCGCCATGGAAGCTTCCAACCTTGGTTCGTGGGATTGGAATCTCAACACTGATGAGGTTTACTTTGATCAGCGATGGAGTAAAGTATTCGGTTACTCACAGGACGAGACGGAAACGGAATTCGCCGCATGGCAGAATCGCATCCACCGAGACGACAAACTCAAGATCCTGAAAGCGCTGGAGGATTACCTAGCCCGGCCGTCACGTTATTTCGAGACGGAATACAGGTTTGAGACCCAGTGGGGTGAATGGAAGTGGATTCTTGACCGGGGGAAAGTCATACAAAGGAACGAGAACGGTAAACCCACCCGAATGGCCGGTATTTCGCTGGACATTACTGATCGCAGACGCATAGAAGATGAACTTCACGAGACGGCTGAGCGTTTCCGGTGCGTTTTCGAGAGCGCAAGGGATTGCATTTGCATTAAAAACACGTCGCTCCAGTACACCAAAGTCAATCCTTACTTCATCCAGCTCCTGGAGTTACCCGAGGCTCGCATCCTCGGCAAGACTGATAGAGAGCTTTTCGGCGCCGAAGCCGCGGACATCCTCCATGAAGTGGATCGCAGGGCACTCAATGGGGAGTTGGTCGAACAAGAGCATACCCGCAGGATTAACGGTGTAGCGCGCACCTTCTTAGACACGAAAATACCCATGCGAGACGGTAAAGGCCTCATTATGGGAATTATCCAGATAAGTCGCGAGATCACCGATCGTAAGCGTGGACGTACCGTTGAGCCCATGGCGGACACGGAATATCGCTCACCGGCCATGAGTATCACCTTAAAGTCCGCGCGTTTGGCTTCGCAAACGGATTCCATTGTCTTGCTCACCGGTGAGAGCGGCGCCGGAAAAGACCATCTAGCTCGCTACATTCATGACAATTCCAAGAGAGCCCATGGCCCGTTTTTTTCCATAAACTGCGCGGCGGTATCCCCCGAGCTGGCTGAATCCGAGCTGTTCGGGTACGAATCGGGGGCGTTCACCGGCGCCAAGGGTTCGAAGCGCGGCCTGCTGGAACTCGCCGAAGGCGGAAGCATCCTCTTGAACGAGATTGGGGAGCTTTCTCTGCCGTTGCAAGCCAAGCTCCTGACGTTTCTCGACACAAGACAGTTCACACGAGTGGGAGGAGTGCGTCTCTTCACGGTAAGCGCACGCTTGCTTGCGGCCACGAATCGTGAGCTGGAGAAAGAGGTGAAGTCGAGGCGTTTTCGTCAGGATCTCTTTTATCGACTAAACGTATTCAGCATCGAAGCGCCGCCGTTACGTCAAAGAATCGAGGACCTTCCCCTGCTGGTCGCTAACATCCTTGAAGAACTTGCTCAAAAAATGGCGCTGGATTTCGTTCCTCAGGCGCATTCGGAAGCGATGAAGGTATTTGAGGCATATACTTGGCCGGGAAACGTTCGCGAACTCCGAAATGTGCTCGAACGCGCCCTGATCTTCTGCGACAAAAAGCCCATCAAGGGCGAACACCTCGCCATCAACACACGACCCAAGGCCGCTGCAAACGGTGATGAATGGGCGCTTACCTTGCGTTTCCCCCGTGACGAAACCATCAACGACGTGACTATGACACTCAAGCGCGAACTATGCCTGGAGGCGCTGCGTCGTTCGCAAGGGCGCCGCAAGCGCGCCGCCGATCTGTTGGGCATAAGCCCCGATTCCCTTAAACACTACATGCAGATATTCAACCTGTATTCGTGAGAGGTCACCAGGCTTAAGTGGGTTCTACTGCCGCTCAAATCATGGCATCGTCTCATAGGGGAAAAATTACCTGTCGCTAGGTGTTTTTTCCCTGTTTTTTGCCCCTAACCCATTGATATTTCTTCACGCCGCATTCCAGGTAATTTTTCCCCGAAACGAACGTCGTGCAGCCGCCTCGACGCTCACCCCTGCTACAGCTAACTACCCGACATTCCTACTTCTTACTAAAAGCGGTCTTTTGGCACGGATCGTGCTCTACAAATGGGCAAGAGGTAATAAAAAAACGACCTGAAGGAGACGAAAATGAGCGCCGACATGAATAATAAAACCACCTTGGATAAGGCCACTATTATGCTGGGAACGGTTATGATGATAGCCTGGACGTTGATGATCGGCGTGTTCGGCTTTGTGCTCTTGGCTGCCGGCGCATACGGAATAACTTCTCACCGTTACACACTGGTAACCGTATGTGCGATTCTCCTGTTTTCGCCCCTGCTCATGACTATCGTATGGGGTCTTTTCTCAGCCATAGGAATCGTCTCCAAGCAATTTGCTACGGATTATGCCATGGCGGGACCAACTTGGTGGGAACAACGACAAGACCACCGTATCCTCTATCAGGCGTATTACCTCTAGGCCGTAGAGCTGATTGGTTTCGCCCGCAACAACGCCGGGAGCCACGTAGGAAGGCCCCGGCGTTTTCTATTGTGATACGAACATCTTCCATCTTCGGACTTCCAGTCGCCACAGTTCACCCCGATGCGGCCATACACTGAACTGTAGTCGCTTAAAAGGTGTTCTCGGCGGCCCTCCGACGCTGCAACATGTCTCGAAGCGTTACTGCATTCGCCGGAGCGTTTGCGTCATAATCATTATTGAAAAACGCATATACATTATGAGTATCTAGGAACGGCGCAATTTTCGTACACCACGCCGTCAGTTCCTCGTCGGAGTAGTAGTACCGGTATTTCTCTTCGCCCACGCCGTGAAACCGCACGTAGAGAAAGTCCGTTGTGGGAATAATCACGTCCGGTAGGTTCGGATGACTCACCGTCACGAACGCAGCTTTGTATCGGCTGAGAAGCGCTGTGGTTTCATCATCCCACCAGCTTTCGTGACGAAATTCTACAGCGTGGCGAACGGTGGTGGGAAGCTGAGACAAGAAAGCCTCAAGTCGAGGAATGTCCTTCCGCAACGACGGCGGGAGCTGCCACAGAACAACCTTGAGCCGCGTGAGTTGCAGGACGAGTTCGAGGTAGAGCGCTAGGGATTCTTCGCAATCTTTGAGCCGCTTGAGGTGGGTAACCACACGGGGACCCTTAACCACTAGGTGAAACTCCGGTCCGAGGCGCTTGTTCCACGCCTGAATCATGGACTGGGTCGGAACGCGATAATATGTGGCGTTGATCTCCACGGTGTCGAATCGTTCGGCGTAATAGCTTAGTCGAGCACTGCCGTAAACACCTTTAGGATAGAACACGCCCGTCCAATCATTGTACGTCCATCCGGAAGATCCCACAAAGATCCCGTGTTTCTCCATGTCTCCCTCAAAGATCTAATAACGATACACTTCCAACGGAGTAAGATTGATGAAGGTCCTTTTTGTAAGATTAGGTTTTATTGACGTCTATCTGAGAATGTTAAAGATTCGTCGAAAGTTCCTGACGTTTTTAAAGTTCTTGAAGCGGGGTTAGAGAGAAGCCTTCTTTCAAGAGAGTTCCCCCCGATATTACTTCTTTGGCTGCGCATTGGTATAAGGTATTGCTCCGGCCCGCGGGCCTTTCCGTCAGCGGTCGCGCACCTGGTTCCGATTGATCTTCTTCTTGATCTCACGTGGCGCGGCGGAAAGCTGCTCTAAGATGAGCCGCTTGAGGCGCGGCTTGTGATGAAGCGTCATGGCCTTGGAGTAATGCTCTAAGGCCGCCTCGAAATTGCCGGCCTTTTGCTGAAACCTCCCCAATTGATAGAGGGCTTCGGCGTCCTTAGGATCATTCTCGTGAGCCCGCTGGAGGTATTCGAGCGCCTTGCCGTCCTCTCCGGCTTGTTCCCATGCCAGAGCCAATTGCACAAAAGCGCCGCGAAACTTGGGCGAAAGTTCGCTCACGCGCATAAAGTCGTCTATAGCGCGGTTGACATCGCCGGAGTCAAGTCTCAGTCGGCCCCGTGCAAAATACGCCTGGTACATATCGGAATCCAAAGATATACTACGTGTATACATTGCAAGCGCCTCTGCGATGCGGCCGTTCTCCGCCGCTTCGGTCGCCTTTCGAAAGCTTCCTACGGCGTACGTTTCGGGCTTGCGGGACCTGGATTTCAGCATCTTGATCCACACCGCCAGATTGGTGCGCCACTCCGGCCGAGGATCAACAGCAAGCGCTCGTGAGTATAATTTAATTGCTTGAGGTATCGTGCGGGGATTACGTTCATACAAAGCGGCCAGGTTTTCCATGGCCATGTAGTGAACGGGGTCTTCCTCTATGGCGAGCTTATACTCCCCCTCGGCTTTATCCGGTTTGGACAGCATTTCATAGCACAAACCAATGCCATAGTGACGGTGGGCGACATTCGGCGCGTCCTTGAAGAGTTTGAGAGCCTCATCGTATTTTTTCTCCGCATACGCCTTTTCCGCTTCCACAGCGACCAACGGCTGCTCCGGCGGTGGGGACTCATCCGCCCAAGCAACCTGAACGCTCATAATCATAAGGAGAATGACAAGGAAGGCGATCAATCTTTTTCTCCAGAACTTCACTCTATGCAAAACATATACACCCTATGCGCCGAATGCTTCACCATGCTATGCCGGTGAGAAAATCATCAAGGGTCGCTTCGTCCGCCAAGCACATAATCACGTAAGCTCTGCGGGGCTGTTTAGCGCACACGAGGCGGGAAAGCAAGTCGCATTCGCGCCGTGGAAAACGTCTCGTATAGTAATGCCGCTCGTGCAGAAAACGACGGTGCGGCCGCAGCCGCGTGGTGGTTGACTCCATTGCGATTGCCCCGCATCATAGGAGAGAGACGCTTACTATGATCGTGCCGTCGTAGAGTCGCCAAAGTTCATTGTACCGCCGAGACGCCACGAAGTGAATCTATTTGCAATTCGCAGATCGTACCTATATATGAGTGTGCCGTCGGTGAAGTGGCGGTTTACTCGACCACACGAGATTTAGACCCCCACGAACCATTGACGTGCGAGTCTTCTTCCCTGGGATATTAATATATGATTCGATGGATTCTACCCTGTCTATGCGTCGTGGTCTGTTGGACCTGTGCGCCGACCCATGCGGAGCCGCCCCAACTCCCCAAGTTGCAGGTTTGGGACACTCACATTGCTATTCACTGCTCGCTCAATCTGCTCCAGGTGTGGCGTGACGGAGTGCTCATCCGAGAATTCGTTGTGGACACGGGAAAAGGCGGTCTGGGCAAGAAAACCGAAGGGGATCACAAGACTCCCCTGGGGATGTACGAGATCTCCTGGATGGCCTCACGAACTTCTCCCCATGGTTTGAGAATTCGTGAGCGCACAAGTTGGTGCAAGGAAAATCAGTTCGTGTATGCGAGGTCCGGCCCGTCGATGGAAAAGCTGTGGTCCGACGCCTACGGGGGAAATCAGGCATCGGTTCTCAGCATAAACTATCCCAACGCAAAAGACATGGAAATGGGCCGCACAGGTGACTGCATCCACATTCATGCGGACAAATTCCATAACGGGGGAGTGCTCCGTAAGTCATACGGGTGCATTCACATGTACCCGCAGGATGCGTCCGAGCTGTACTCGATGGTGACAATAGGCGTACCCGTACGAATATTCCCGTAATGAGTCGCGCCTGCCGCGCCTGTGACGACATCGTTCAAAGTGGCGGGATGCAAGTCGCAGAGCAGCTTTCAGCGCTATACCCAATCGCTTTGAAAAAATAAGCTAAGTGAAGATCAAGCTGAGAGCGCATATAGCAATCACTGTCTCAGAAGAGTAGACGCTCGCCGAGTTGCGCTTTCCTCCCTGAGAAATACCGCGTGTGACGAATAATTCCCGAGACGGGAAGAAGGTGCGGGGAGAAGCCTTCTTACAAGAGGATGCTCCCCGGTACTATCTTTTCTTGGTGCTAACGTGAAGCGGTGTTACGCGGTCTTGCAGTCTGGGCAGTCGCAGCCGGCCAGGTGAGCCTTGAAGAATTCGGTCTTCTTTGCACCGCATACGGGGCACTTTTCCGGGGCTTCATCCGCAATGGTGTACCCGCACTTGGAACAGATATACCAGTCGTGTTCGGGATAATCCTGCCCGCTTTCCATTGCCTTTATTGCGTCCTGATAGAGCTTTCCGTGGATCTTTTCCACTTCATTGGCCCAATGGAAGGTACGGGTGGCGGCGCCTTGCTTTTCAGCTTTTGACGTCTCAAGAAACTCAGGGTACATACTGGAGAACTCATGGTGTTCACCGTCATATGCTTCCTTGAGGTTTTCCAATGTGGATTTGATTCCGTTCAGGGTCTCCAAGTGGTTATGCGCATGAATGGTTTCCGCTTCGGCCGCAGCGCGAAAGAGTTTCGCGACGCCCTTATAGCCTTCGGCTTCGGCCTTTTTGCTGAAGGCCAGGTACTTTCGGTTTGCTTGAGATTCTCCGGCGAATGCGGCGGCCAAATTCTTTTCAGTCTCGCTCATCTGGTACTCCTCACGTCGCAAAATTGCGAACAGGGCTTTGGCACATTCCTGTGCTGTGACGTGTTCAATCCACAAAGGTGGATTATGTCCTCATAGCATAGCGTTTGGTAATTTGCACGCGGTTCACTTCCCGTCCGTGTCCCGCGCGTAGAAAACCTTGGTTCTCAGCGCCTCATTGAGTATTGGGTTAAGATAGTGCTTGGCGACCCATGCTATAACAGGAGCACACACTGCATCCCCAAAACCGAAGAGCGCCTCATTCAGGCGATTCTCCACGACAAAGTTATCCGCTCCCATGAGTCGTGCGCATTCCCTTGGCGTGATGAGGCGAACCATTCTGCGCCCGAAGCCCGCCTTCAACAGGAGCTGCCGACCGCTACCCCCACGTGGAGTGCGCAAGCACCCGGCTGTTCCGTCCGTCCGTAACTCCGCCATGGCGCGGCCTTTCCTGACCCGTCGAAAAATGGTCCCATACGACCATGCTTCGCCGTGCGTCATTTCTTGGGCTATGACGCTGTGTCGCGGGCTCATCTGTGTGAGGAGATACTCCGTTTTCGTGGCGTTCCACCACCCGAGGGCAAGGTCCTCATCCCTTTCAAGCACGTCTTCCAGCGTTGTGGAGGATTGCGGCGGTTCCGGCAGGAGCCGTATGCGCCAGTTTATGTCGGCGTTCGCTCGCATAAAATGAACCAGTCTCTTGGGCCTGAGAACATCGTCGTCAAACGACGGGGATGCCGAATAAGGGAACCTTTCGTGCGCCGTGAGGCTCGCCATCACAAACAAACGCTTCCGACTCTGGGGCACGAACCGCGCAGCGTCTATTATGAATGCGTCCACTGCATACCCGAGTTCGTTTAAAGCGAGCAGCGCATCACGGAAATCCTCCCCCTTGCGTGAACTAAGAAATCCCGGCACATTTTCAAGGAGTATCCACGGAGGTCGCTCGGAGCCCATCTCCTCCATAATGCGAATGAATTCCCAAAACATGGACGAAGCGGCGCCGGCCAGTCCCCGTTGTTTGCCCGCGACTGAGAGATCGTTGCATGGGAAAGAAGCCGTAGCCAGGGCCGCTCTAGGAACCGCGTCGGCATAGACGTTGCGGATGTCCTCGAGATGGTACATTCCCTGTGGATCTTGGGAGACGTTCGCGCCCGAGGGGCCGCTTCCCGGACCGCTCATCTCTTCACCGAAATGCGCCCAATACATTGCTCGTTTCTTGGGATCAATGTCGTTGGCGTAGACGACGCTCCAGCCTTGGGCTTCCAGGCCAAGTCGCATTAACCCAATCCCTGCGAAGAATTCCGCAACGGTTTTCCGAGGCGACTCCTGCTCGGGCGCAGGAAGCTTTTTCGGCTCGAAATTAATCACCATATCGACACATTCGTTCAGTCGTCGAGCTACATCGCTCTCCCAGAAGCGAATGACGTTCCATCCACGAGCGGTGAGTTCAGCCACGGCGCGACAATCGCGCTCCATGTTACTGCGAATCTTCCGTGACCAATAAGGGGCGGACGCGCCGTTGAATTGCTCCTCGAGTGAGAGAAGGCCCCGCCGCGCCCACTGATTGCCGTGCCAATAATCGCCGTCAACAAAGATTGCGAGCTTCCGACTGGTGACCACGATGTCCGGCTTACCCGGCAAATTTGGGACACACAGACGGTAGCGCAATCCCTTAGCCCACAGCGCCTTGCGTAGGATGACCTCCGCCGGCGTGTCGCGAGAACCCACCTTGACCATAATCGCCGATATTTCAGCCGTTGATCTGCTCATGCCATGAGAGGACTCCGAAACGTCTTGGAAGGAGTTTGGGGAGAAGCCCTCTACTAAGAAGGTCCGCCCCAAAGTTTGTGGCCTTGATCGCGAATTGCTATGCGTTCGGCGGCGCATATGAATTGCGTCGCTATCCCTTGCAGCATCTCGGCGTAATCATCTGATGCGGGGGACATATCGACCCTGGATTTTGATAGACGCTCCCGGTGAACGCCACCATATAGTCTCGAATCTTGGTGAATGGCGTCATTTCGTCGATAAACCCGCGTTTGGCGCAGTAAATCGGCCCTGATTGATCTTTATATTGCTGAGCTAAGGCGTTCATTTTCTCGATGGTGGGCGCCAGGGACTTGCCGGAATCCTTCTCTTTTACCAGCCTCCGTGCAAAGGAGGCCGCGGCCGCGGTTTCGCCGTGCATAACGGAGATTTCCGTGGCCGGGGTCCCAAGGGTGAAGACACAGTGGTTATTGGCCGTGGGGCCTCCCATGACGTAATGAGCCGCGGCCGTGCCCTTTCTCAGCACGAACAAGGCCATAGGTATGTTCGTCTGCTCGATGGAGTAGATCAAGGCTTGTCCTAACCCCAGCATCTCCGCCTTCTCGGCGACGTCGCCCACGTCTATCCCGGAGGTGTCCTGAAACCAAATGATCGGCAACCGATCGCGACCGCATAGGGTGACAAACTCGCTCATTTTGATGAGCCCCTGTCTGTACAGCTTGCCGCCAATACCGGGATACGACGCATATTCCGGGTAGCCTTGACCCAGAAACCCTTGCTTATTGCCGATAATCGCCACGGGAAAGCCGTCCACCTTTGCAAGGCCGGTGTAGATTTCAGGGCCGTAGTCTTTGCGGTATTCCGTATGCTCACTGTTGTCCGTGAGTCTCGCAAGCACGTCCTCGAATGAGTATATCTGTTTGGCATTGAGCGAGATCAGGTGATTGAGATCCTCCGCAGGAAACTTTGGCTCCGCCGGCGCGGCTACCCGGAAGAAACGCTGGTCGTACGCCGGTATCATACCCATGTATTCCTTCACGCCGTCCAGCACCGCTTCTTCGGTATCGTAGACTTCCCTGAAGAAACCGGTTTCGTCATGGTGGATCTTCACTCCGCCCGGAGGGGTCTCCTTGAACTTGCGCGTCGCTTCGATGATGGTTTCCGCGCCTTCCTCATCAAAGAACCCTTTGGGGCTCATGCCACTGACGATACCACCGCCGCCGACTGCGATGTTACAACCTTTGTGCGCCAAGAGTACGGACGGACTGATGGAATGATAGCCGCCGCCTGCCGGGTTTGTGCCGTAGATGGCGGCGAAGACGGGAATCCCCAGTTGCTGAAGCTCCGCATTCCGGAAGAATGTGGCGCCGCCCCCACGACGATCCGGATAGACCTCTTCCTGCATGGTGAGTTTCACACCCGAGCAGTTCACCAGCCATACCAAGGGGATACGCAGGTGTTTGGCTACATCCGTGACTCGCAACACCTTGTCCGCTTGACCGGGCAGCCACGCGCCGGCCATGACCTTGTTGTCGAACCCCGCTATTACGGCCCAACGACCATTGATTCTCCCCAAACCGTCCACCACGTTTGTCGTGCCTTCCTCATTGGACTTCGGGTCGAAAATCGTATGGAGAGGAGTCCATGTTCCCGGCTCGACGAGATATTCCAGCCGCTGCCAAACCGTCAGTTGACCGCGCTCGTTGATCTTCGATGTGGGCAGACCGGCGTTTTTCACCTTATCGGCAAGGTGTTCGTATTCCTTCTCAATATCTTTGATCTGTTGCACATTGTCCTGAGACGCCTCACGCTTCGCAGGGCTCAAGGGTTTACCGAGATCCGCCATCTTTGCGAAATATGGTCGCATACACTCCTCCCTCGACTGGTTTTTACATGGCTGTATGAAAGAATAACCGTTCACCGGAGTTACCGATCGCCTGAATGAGGTCGGTCGGCGCAGTTGGGAACTGTGTCCCTTCCATTCCTTCTAAGCGCAGAGTCTTTTCCGGCCCGGTAAACGATTCATAGGGAGAGTATCATGATTGGTCTATGTCGTAGGCAAAAATTATATACGCAAGCGACGAAAAAGTATGTATTCCGCAGAAAAATTGTCCCCGGCCCGATGAATAATTTCTCATGCGAGTGAGATACCGCAGAAAGCGCGTAATCGTTTGGCAAAGCATATTTCTGCGCAACAGAAGTGTTGGTAAGGTCGCTCCTCAGCCAACATTCATTTACTCAGGAGTGAGTGTTCTAATACCGATACGCTTGCAACGCAGTAATATTGGTGAAGGTCATTATAGTAGGATTAGGTTTTTTCGACGTCTATCTGAGAGTGTTTAAGATCGCCTAAAGCGGCATTTTCTCCTTGAGAAAAGCCGGTTTCGGTAATTTTAGAAGATCTTGGAGAGGAATTCGGGGAGAAGCCTTCTTCCAAGAAGGTTCTCCCCCATATTACTTCTTTGAATGCGCATTGGTATAAGAGGGAACCGTTCGCCGGCACAGAGCCGTCTCCAGCGCCCGGTGAATCATTTCCTTCAGAACAGTCTGCGGTCGTCTCCATCGCTCTTTTCGGCGCTCTCGGAAAGCTCGTTCAGGGAAAACTCAATCTTTTTGGGAGGAATACTCCTGAGCGGTGGGAAGAGCCCTCGAAATCGCGAGGACTGCTGTTCCATTTGTTCCGGCGAATGATGGGACCAATACGGGGTGCTGTCTTCCTCTTCGATGAGGACGGTCAAGAGGAGCGCCGGGTATCGGTATCGAGGGTTGTTTCCAAGGAAGGTCAGCATTTCTCGACCTTTGCGGAACTCCCCTCTCCTTCTATTGATTTCTCCGAGAAGATACATCACCATGCCGGGATCGCCTTTGGTGAGTCCACGTCGGAGCGCATCATCGAAGTAGTAGTCGGCGAACTCGAGAAGCTCAAGCTCTGTTTGCAGGCAGCCCAGTTCCCTGGCCACCCACGTGCCCCGCAAGCTAAGGACGCCAAGGTCTCTGGGATTGAGGCCCCGCGCCTCCAAGATGGAAACAAGCGCTATCCAGCTTCTCGCTTCGCGGGTCTCGTGGGGAAACTTGCAAAAAATCTCCTTGTGAGCCGCTGATCGCACGATTTGCCCTGCGTTGCCCGAAACACGACGGTTGACATCTTGAAGACGAAAGGTGTACGAACATTCCGGACAACATGCTATATCAGAAGCTCGATTGCAATCCCTTGGAACTACTCTGAAATCCAGCCCGTATCCGTATATCTCCGTAGCTTTGCACTCGTTGTTCCGCTGATGGGAAAACTGAGCAAGGCATAGGGGACAGGCTAGGATCGTAGTTGAACTGTTCACGCAATCCTCCTTACAAAAAAGTGTCAATATAGGAAATTCCTCCCTGAATACCCGCGACGGCTACAACATAACACAAATGACCGCTTTTGCCCACGGTTTTGTTAAAAATCAACTTCCCCTCTTTGAAAAAAGGATTTAGAATAACTATTCAATGGCGTGCACTATATGAACCCCTTATTCACTCAAACCATAGACTACGCACATGATCTCAATCCCGAGCAGTTCGAAGCGGTATCGAACCCCGACGGACCGTTGCTCATCATCGCCGGCGCGGGTTCGGGTAAG
>JBBRBO010000055.1:0-22671 GCA_038205805.1 Desulfomonilales bacterium | reverse complement strand
ACCCGTTTCACCGTCGCCAACGCATTGCTCGGTAAGAAAGATCCTTCCGTTCCTACCCTGAAGTTCCCTGTGCCGCGAGGAGTGCTTACTTCACCGTTCGGTCACAGGTGGGGCCGACTCCACAAGGGGTTAGATATCGCTGCGCCCATTGGGACGCCGGTCCTTGCATGCGCAGACGGCAGGGTAATATTCACGGGCAGTAAGAAGAAATTTCGGCGCTACGGCTCTACGGTGCTGATTGATCACGGGAAGGGAATTTATACCTATTATGCGCACCTGAGTGACATTCTTGTGAAGAAAAACCAACAGGTCTCGAAGGGCAAAAAAATTGCACTGGTGGGAAACACGGGACGCTCTACAGGACCTCACCTGCACTTAGAGGTTCGTGTAGCCAATAATCTTTACAACCCCTTGGCCTATTTTGCGCCTCAGGAAATCACCGGCACTCTTATGACTGCGCGTTTCAGAGAGTCTCCCATGGGTCCGGTGCGAGCCAAATGGCGAATCCCGGATCTCTTGACAGCGAGCAACTGACACTTCCCTCAGACATTTCTCTCAGCTAAAGCGTAACCTATTCCGGTTGCGCTTTTTTTTCGCCGTGTGACGCGTCGGGGGTAATTACAGTTGAGGCCGCATTTCGCTACCGTACTGCATACGAGTGAAGACGCCGGCTCTACCTTTGTGATCGCCAATCATTCTCCGTGCGACGTATCATCCTAGTCTCAGGGCGCCGAGGAGCGACAACGGAGCACGAAAGCCTATTGACGCTACCCGCCGCCGGCGCCCGTTTTGGGCGAAGCACACTTCGGGAAACGTTTACATACTGTAAAAAGAATTGACAGCCGGACTATGGGTTCTCGCGACCCTAATGCGGACGCCGTTGAAAATACGGCGTGAAAACAGGCGCTTTCTCACGAAACACTGAAAACCTCAGCCGGCACGATGATTGCCATAAGAATAACCGGATAGTACTTGGCAGTGACGGAGGCTCTTTCCGGGAGCGGCTCGCTGGCAACGACCGGCTTTACGGTCCGGGCCGAACAGCTTCGATGTATCACTGTCCTAACATCTGGTACGCGGAATCCTTTGCGATTTCCGTAAGGACCCACGTCCCGGGATAATCCCGGGACCATCCCCTGGAGGTAAGGATCATCTATGGATGATTCGTGGTTCAAAAAAACTTTCCACCTAGATAAAGGCGCCCCCAGGTTATGAAATTTCCTTGACATTCGGCACAATGACTTCTACTATTAAGATTCATCTTCGATCCTAAACCGGAAGATACATCCTGAACACAAAACTCGTATTTTAAAGAACTCATGCAAAAGGGCCTTTGGTGAATTTGTCACCAGGGATACGTTTTTGTTGAGCACACGTTCAAGGAGGAACGACCAAATGGCGAAAAGTGGTACACTTGTTAAACCCCATGGCGGCGGCGAATTAAAACCTTTGATTCTTGAAGGGCAGGCGCTGGCGGACGCGAAAAAGGCCGCCGAATCCATGCCGAAGATTAAGATGAGCTCCAGAGAGACCGGCGACCTTATCATGATGGCATGCGGCGCCTTTACTCCTCTCGAAGGCTTCATGACCAAAGCCGACTGGCAGGGTGTTTGCGACAGCTTTCAAATGGCCAACGGACTTTTTTGGCCCATTCCCATCACCCTTTCCACCGACGACGAAAACGTCAAAGTGGGTGATGAAGTTGCGCTGATCGACTCCGATTCAGGTGAGTTGATGGGTTCGATGAAGATTACCGAAAAGTACACCATCGACAAAACTTACGAGTGTGAAAAGGTTTTCACAACCGCTGACCCGGAACATCCCGGTGTGCAAAAGGTTATGGCTCAGGGCAAATACAACCTGGCCGGCCCCGTGAAGGCTTTTTCCGAAGGTTCCTTCCCTGAAACCTACGGTGAGCTTTATGCCCGTCCTTCGGAAACCCGCAAGATTTTCGAAGACAAAGGCTGGAAACGCATTGCGGCCCTTCAGCTTCGTAACCCCATGCATCGTTCCCATGAATTTCTCGCCAAGATCGCAGTGGAAGTCATGGACGGCCTTATCATCCATCAGCTTCTCGGCAAGCTCAAAGCCGGTGATATTCCCGCGGACGTGCGCGTCGATTGCATCAACACCCTCGTTGACAACTATTTCGTGAAAGATACCGTCGTGCAAAAAGGCTATCCTATGGAAATGCGTTACGCAGGTCCCAGGGAAGCTCTGCTCCACGGCCTCTTCCGCCAAAACTACGGCTGTAGCCACTTGATCGTCGGTCGTGACCATGCCGGCGTAGGCGACTACTACGGCCCCTTCGACGCCCAGAGAATCTTCGACGACATCCCCGAGGGCTCACTGGAACTGCAACCCTTGAACATCGACTGGACCTTCCATTGCTACAAATGCGGCGGTATGGCTTCAATGAGAACATGCCCCCACGGCAAGGACGATCGTTTGCTCCTTTCCGGCACCTTGGTCCGTAAGACCCTGTCCGAAGGCGGCCAGCTTCCTCCTGAATTCTCTAGACCCGAAGTCGTGGAAATCCTCACAAAATATTATCAAGATATCGACGAAAAAGACAAAGTGGAAGTTAAACTCCACGGCGCAGCCACAGGCGACGTCAAGAAGAGCTAATTACTCGCTTTTGTCCTGTATCTCAAACCCGATCGCCTCACCTGGTGGTCGGGTTTTCCATTTTGTTTTGAAGCTGTTAAGCGTCACGCATCCTCCTGTTGTCTCGGCGAAGGCACGGATTGAGCAGCAGCGCATTCCACGATAAATTCTCCCATTCCGTGGTTGTCATTGGCGGCTACTAATATAATCTCCATTGGTTACGCCGGTACCTTCGTATAGAGTATAAACGAAACCTGTGGTTCACTTGACTAATATGGTAGTAAACGGGTAGTATGAGGCACGAGGCGCCGACCGAGGGGCTCTATATGACCCCCCTTACTACCCGACACTCGATTACCGGGATGTATCTCCCGGCCTGCCGCGCAGAATGGGCGGGATTATGTACCACAACGAGGAAACCGGTCCGGCCGGCTTTGGACTGGGCGGCGATACTTTCAATGGCCGATCTTTTTGATAAGTGTTTTGCCTTTAACCGAGATAAAGAAGCCATTCAAGCTGGTCTTTATCCTTACTTTAAAACGATAACCCGTCTCGCCGGCCCGCATATTGCCGTGGACGGCAAAGACATGATTATGGTCGGTTCGAACAATTATTTGGGACTGACCACTCACCCTAAGGTTAAAGAAGCGGCCATAAAGGCTATCGAAGAATACGGAACAAGTTGCTCGGGGTCTAGGTTCTTAAACGGCACCATTGACCTACATGAGCAACTGGAAGCTACACTCGCCGCATTTGTGGGTAAGCAAGCGGCTCAGGTCTTTTCCACGGGGTTTCAGACCAATCAAGGCGCAATAGCGCCGCTGATCTCACGCAGCGACACCGTAATTATAGATCGATTGGTGCACGCAAGTATTGTTGACGGCGTGAGACTGGGCTTCGGGAAAGTGCGCCGGTTCCGGCACAACGATACGGAATCCCTGCGACGAAACCTGGACGTCTCCAAGGAAGCTTCCGGTTGTCTGGTAATAATAGACGGCGTCTACAGCATGGAAGGCGATATAGCGCCCTTGCCCGATATTGCGTCCGTCTGTCAAGAATACAACGTGCGTCTCATGGTTGATGACGCTCACGGTATCGGAGTCCTCGGCCCAAACGGACACGGCACCCTCGAGCACTTCGGGGTCACGGATAAAGTGGATTTGGTGATGGGCACCTTTAGCAAGTCACTCGCCTCCTTGGGGGGCTTCATCGCCGGAGACGCCCAGGTAATCAACTATATCAAACATAATTCGAGGGCGTTGATTTTCTCGGCGGCAATGCCCCCGTCCGCCATAGCCTCCGTTCAAGCCGCTATCGAGATAATACAAACGGAGCCTGAAATCCGCGACAATCTATGGCGAAACACGCGGTTTCTTTTAGAAGGTATTCAATCCCTGGGCTATACGACCGGACCCACGGAAACACCTATTGTGCCGCTCGTAATTGGTGATGATTTCCGAACACTGATCCTCTGGAAACGGCTCTTCGAAGAAGGGCTGTTCACAAATTGCGTATTGGCTCCGGGAGTGGCGGACGGGGAGCAGCGCATTCGCATGTGTCTGATGGCGACCCACTCATTGGAAGATCTTGAACAAGTGCTCGAGATTTGTGGTCGAATCGGAAAAGAACTGGGCGTTATTTAAGGATTGGAGTGAATCATCATGCAGAGCGGAACCTCGAAAACAACAGTGATTCTGTCATTCATCACGGTGATTGTCTGCGCCGCGGCGTTGGCGATGTTTTTCGGAGCCTCGGAATATACGATAGCTTACCAGATCGCTCAGGGCGTCGGCGCCGCTCCGAACGCGTCAACCATGCCCGACGGCGCCACGGACAAGGTTGTGGACCCGCGCACATTGCCCCTAACACAAGAGCAGCGTATCGAGATGATGGAGAAGATGCTCCAGAACATCAAGGAAACGTCCCAAAACATCCAAGAAACCTCAGGTAAGGCCGAAGCCCGAAGCTACTACAACAAGCTCAAAAGCAACGAACTCGTGACGTACATGCGCATCATCGCAATAATACTCATTGTCATTGCAATTGGTTTCCCACTAACCTTGTGGCTCCTGAGCAGAAGGCGACTGATCGGTCTTTCGGGGCTTTCTTCGGAGATAACGGCCACTTTGCTCGTCGTGGAAGAACGGCAGGCCAAATTGGCCAACATCCTGAGAGATATCCAAAGCGAAGTGGATTACCTCCACACTATGTCCGTCCCGGACCTGAAAAACCTCATCAGCCAAGCTGAAAACTATCTGAAGCAGAACGAGAACGATTTGCAACAGACGGGTCTGAGCAGGAAAATGGAGAAGCCCATCAAGGAGGGCGCATCAAAGGGCAAATAACCCGAGCCGCGGGCTGGAAGAGATAACCGTTCACCCCTCGCAGAGTCGCCTCAAGCTCGGTAAACCTTTACGTAAAGAGCATTGAGCAATGGGGGAATCTTTCGCTTGGAGATTCCCCCATTTTATTTGCATTACGTGCCCGATATTCCATCGGCTACGCGCTCTATGATATGAATGCTTATTATTCAAATGAATGATTAATACCAATGTGCTGTCACAAAAGTAAGATCGGTGGAGCTTTTTTGTAAAATAGGTTGTACCAATCTCGTTCGAAGAAACGTATGATAATTGCCAAAAGCGCAGTTTTCTCCTTGAGAAAAGCCGCTTCGGCAATTGCGAAAGTTCTTGGAGCGGGGTGTGGGACCCAGCCTTCTTTTAAGCAGGGTCTTCCCAATTTACTTCTTTGATCAGGTATTGGTATAAGACCATGCAAAGCTGGGCAAGCGAAGGAGAAGATGAATGGCGTTACGCGTCTACAACGGCCTAACCCGCACAAAGGAAACGTTCGAGCCCCTGAATGCCGGTAAAGTGGGAATGTATGTGTGCGGAGTAACGGTGTACGATTATTGTCACATCGGCCATGCAAGGTCCGCCGTGCTGTTTGATCTCCTCTATCGGTATCTGGAGCACGTGGGATACGACGTCACCTATGTACGCAACTTTACCGACGTAGACGACAAAATCATCAACCGGGCCAATGAGGTGGGAGAGGAGTGGGATAAGCTGGCTCAGCGCTTTATAGACGAATTCTATGTGGATATGGACGCCCTCCACGTGCGGCGACCCACCTTCGAGCCCCGAGCCACGGAATACATCCAAGAAATTCAGTCTCTTGTGGCGGATCTCATCGCTTCCGGAAACGCATACGTGGTGGACGGCGACGTCATGTACGCCGTGAGAAGCTTCAACAACTACGGAGCGCTCTCAGGTAAGAAAATCGACGATCTCATGGCCGGAGCACGTGTCGGTGTAGATGACAGGAAACGTAACCCCCTGGATTTTGCGCTCTGGAAAGCGGCAAAACCTGGCGAGCCCTCCTGGGACAGCCCTTGGGGACCCGGACGTCCCGGTTGGCACATCGAGTGCTCGGCCATGAGCCTCGCCAAGCTGGGAGAGTCCTTCGACATACACGGCGGCGGCGCGGACCTCATGTTCCCTCATCATGAAAACGAAATAGCGCAGTCTGAGGCCGCCACGGGTAAGCCCTTTGTGAAGTATTGGGTTCACAATGGATTCGTGAATATCAGCTCGGAGAAGATGTCGAAATCCCTGGGCAATCAGCTCAATATCCGAGACATCCTCAAGAAGGCGCATCCCGAGGCCTTGCGGCTTTTCCTGCTCACCAGCCACTATCGCAGTCCCTTGGATTACAATGAGTCATCCATTCGGGAAGCGGGTGTCGCCCTGGAACGGCTCTATTCCGCATTGCAAGCTCTGGACAAGCTCATCGCGACCGACGGCTGGAGCCCCGAAGCCCCGCCTGAACTCATGGAACTCATGTCCAAGTTCCGGGAGGGCATGGACGACGACTTCAACTCCCCCCGCGCCCTTGCCGCCCTATTCGACGCAGCGCGTGCCATTAATCGGCTCACCGGGCCGGGGATCGGCAAAAAAAACATCCCCAAGCCGGAAATCCTCCAACGGGTGAAAACCGAAGTCACCACATTGTGCAGGGATGTGCTTGGTATCCTTCAGGAAGAGCCTGCGATCTTCCTGGACGATGTGCGCAAAGCCGGCCTCCGGGATCTGGGCGTCACCGTGGACTACATCGAAGAGCGCATCGCACAACGGGCCGAGGCCAGGAAGACCAAGGACTACGCCGGCGCGGACGCAATCAGGGACGAACTCACGGCCAAGGGTATTCTCCTTGAAGACGGCCCCGACGGAGCGGTCTGGAAGCTCAAATAACCCCGGCTGAGAAAGCTGATCCATGGACATACAGGCGCAAAACTGCGGTTTCGTCTACAACTACGGTTCACCCCTTGAAACCACGGCTTTAGCTGATGTCTCCTTTGCGCTCCGATCCGGTCAGTGTTTAGGCATACTCGGGCGATCCGGTTCCGGTAAGACGACTCTGGTCAAGACCTTAAGCGGCGCTCTCACGCCCACGTTCGGCGATGTCTTCTTAGACGGCCGCAGCGTCACGAAGTACGGCCCCGAGCTAAAAAAGCGCGTAGGGCTCGTCTTCCAACGACCCGAACGACAGTTGTTTGAAGACACCGTATTCAAGGATATATCCTTTGTGCTCCGTCGGTTCGAGAAGCTTGAGCCGTCCGTAGTGGCCGCCCGTGTAACCGACGTGTGTTCACGCCTGGGGCTCGACGCTGAGGCCCTGAAGGACAGAAACCCCTGGAAGCTTTCGGCCGGCGAGCAGCGCCTTGTGGCCATTGCGGGGGTTTTGGTCAATCAACCCAGCGTCCTTATCTTGGATGAGCCCGCGGTGGGACTTGACCCCGCCGGTCAACGTAAGCTCCTCGATGCGTTACGGGCGCTGAAACAAACCGGAGTCACCCTTGTTTGCGTCTCCCACGACATGGAACTCTTTTTGGACCTCGTGGATCAGCTTCTGGTGTTGCACTCCGGTAGAAGTAGAGCCTTCGGGACCGTGAGCGAAATCGCCGAGATGAGCGATCATGACGAGGCGCTGGAGAAAATCACCCCACCTCTGGCGCTTCTGCTGCATAAGCTGGTAAAAGCGGGGTTTCACGCGCCTCCACGACCGTATGACGTCAAAGCCTTAGTCCAGGCGCTGAGGAATCAGCCGGGAGTTCTCAAACGATGCGCAACGCTCTAACAGCCATTCTGTTCACGATAATCTGCTCGCTCACGGCACATGGGGCGCAGATCAGCGCAGAGGAGGCCGTGGCCAAGATACAGGCGGTGTACGCTCGTCAGTGCTGTTTCACGGCCCACTTCGATCAGCTCACGGTCAACGTCGCAATGGACCTCAGGGACAAGTTTCAGGGCGTGATGTACGTAAAGAAACCCGGACTCATCATGCTTGACGTGATGTCCCCCGAAAAACAGAAGGTGCTGATCCAGGGCCGTAGCTACACGGTCTACTTTCCCGAAGACGGCAGTGCATCCAAGGGCGAAATCCCCCCTGAACTCAACCTGGAGCATTTCTTCGGCTTCTTTGCCGAGATCAACAAGCTCGACCAAAATTTCACCATAAGTGTTCCCAACAAAGCGGTGGATGCGGCGGAAGAACTCCTTTTCCTCGAATTGACCGACAAGCGCAATAAACAAGGCACGTATACTATCATGATCGGCGTGGACTGGAACACGTTTTACGTACGTCGCGCCATCATTTACGACGCAATGGGCAACTACAACCGCTTCGATCTCACGTCCATCAAGTTTCCGGAAACCATCCCGGATTCGCAGTTCGACGTGACCAATGTTCCCCGCTCCGACCGAACACCTTCCCAGACCGGCAAGCCGTGAAGTCGCGCCGCACATACTATATTGTGAGCCTCGGGTGCCCGAAAAATAGGGTCGATTCCGAGCGAATCCTCGCCGTCATGAGCGCCGCCGACTACTCCTTCACGGATGATCGTACGGCTGCGGACGTGATTATCGTCAATACCTGCGCCTTCATTCAAGAGGCGGTTCAGGAGTCCGTCAACGCCATTCTGGACCTGTCTGCGGAAAACCCCGAGGCGTTTCTCGTTGTGGCGGGCTGTCTCCCAATGCGCTACAAAGTGGACTTGCAGGAGTCTCTGCCTGAAGTCGGTCTCTTCCTGTCGCCGGATAGCCTGGACGAGCTGCCCAAGATCCTCAAGGCAAGCGGCCGACTCCCAGCAGCCGTAACCAAGCGGACGTCGCGAGTTCCCAGAATTGTGACGACCCCGGGGTACGCGTACCTCCGCATTGCGGAAGGCTGCTTCAGAAACTGCGCGTATTGCGCAATTCCGTCCATTCGAGGGCCGCTCCGTAGTGAGCCACAGGAGAAGCTCGTGAACGAGGCCCGCTTCCTTGTGGAGCGCGGCGCCGTGGAGCTTGTCCTGGTGGCCCAGGATCTCACCGCGTACGGCAAAGACCAGGGGAGGAAAAACGCCCTCATTGAGCTGCTGGCGGAACTCGACGCAATTTCCGGCCTCCGCTGGATCCGTTTGCTCTATTTGTACCCCGAAGGCATCCCCCAGGACCTGCCCAAGCTCATCAACCAATCCCCGAAAATCTTGCCGTATTTAGACATTCCCCTGCAGCATGTCTCGCAAAAAGTGCTCAAGTCCATGAGGCGTCCCGGCAAACCCGAAACCATCCTCAAGCGCATCGACCGCCTACGCAACGACATACCGCGCCTGGTCTTGCGCAGCACGCTCATGGTGGGATTCCCTACCGAAGGTGAAGACGAATTCCGCCAGTTGGAAAGCTTCGTAGCCACATGCGGAATTGATCACCTGGGTTTCTTCATCTATTCTCCGGAAGAGGGCACGGCCGCTTTCCGCTTGGGTGATCCCGTGCCGGCAAAGGTGAAACGCAAACGCGCCGCCACCCTGAGAAGTATCCATTCCAAATTCCTGCGGAAGCGAAACAAAGCCAAAGTCGGCGCAATCGAGGAATGCCTTGTGGAAGGCGTCTCCCCTGAAACGGAATTGCTCCTGCAGGGCAGATTGTGGGACCAAGCCCCGGAAGTGGACGGATCGCTCTTCATAACCGCAGGCCTCTCGGCCGAGGGGGAAATCCACAAGGTGAGAATCACGGACGCGCATAAAACCGACCTCTTTGGTGAGATTGTGGAGTAAGCTCATACCGATTAGCTTTCAAATGCGGTATTGGTGAAGAGCATTTTTCCAAACAAGGTTCCGCAAAAAATTACTTCTTTGATTGCGCATAACCGTTCACCGGCAGCAGAGCCGCGTCAGCTCGGTCAAACAATACATGTGGAGGAAAATATGTCACCGCTGATGAGTCCTTTTCTCTTTTTCGGGGCTATGGCCCTTTTGGGAGGAATAATTCTGACCATGCGGGTAGGCCGCACAAAGACGTGGAAAACCGCTGACGGAGTCATTACGTGTTCGGACATGGTCGCCGACGCATGGCGCCCGTCACCTATAATCGAGTACAATTATGAAGTGGGGGGTCGAACCTATAAAGCGGATAAAGTCGCAGCCGGGTGGTCCAACAGTTTGTCGGATTGGGAAATGGTCAAGAAGTATCCGTACGGCCATACGGTCAAGGTTTTTTACAACCCCGATAATCCTCGACAGGCGACCCTCGAGCCGGGAACCGCGCGTCTCGGGATGCTGCTGACACTCATGGGCGTTTGCTTGCTCTTCTTGGGCGTCTTAGTTTCTTTCTGAGAGCCTCGGCCTCTTTGAGAGACGTGGGGATGCAAGGTCCGGCTTCTTTGCTGTGCGGCGGCGCGAATTGACAAGAGCGTATCGGCTGTGCAGCAGCCTTGAGGCTCGGTGAACCATAGTAATCCAAAGAAACTGTTCACAGCGATGGAGTCTTTCGCCTGAAATGACGATGGAGTGGTCCGGAGGGGAGATGAATGTCCCTTCCGGAATTCATCGGGCGCAGAGTCGCCGCCGGCCCGGTAACCTCATAATAGTAAAAGGAGCAGGCCATGCAAAATGATACAAGCAATCCCAAGCCCAACAGACTGATTGATGAAAAAAGCCCATACCTCCTTCAGCACGCCTACAACCCCGTCGATTGGCACGCGTGGGGCGATGAGGCTTTTGCTAAAGCAGCAAAGGAAGACAAGCCCGTTTTTCTCTCCATCGGCTATTCCACGTGCCATTGGTGTCACGTAATGGAGCACGAATCCTTCGAAGACCAGGAAGTCGCCGCTCTCTTAAACGAATACTTCGTGTGCATCAAAGTGGATCGTGAGGAAAGGCCGGACATCGATCACGTCTACATGACCGTATGCCAGCTCATGACGGGCTCTGGGGGATGGCCGCTCAATCTGATGCTCACTCCGGATAAAAAGGCCTTTTTCGCAGGCACGTATTTCCCGAAAGAGAGCCGCTTCGGGCGTATGGGACTCATGGATTTGGCGCCCCGCATCCACGAAGTATGGAAAACAAAGCGCGAAGACATTACCCACGCGGCCGACCAGGTAAGCTTCGCCCTGCGCCAACTCCCCGAGGATTCGCCGGGGTCGGCTCCGGGTTATCCGACATTGGATCAGGCGTATCAGGAGCTGTCGCAACGCTTCGATGAGGCGAAGGGCGGGTTCGGGACGGCGCCGAAGTTTCCTACGCCCCATAATTTCTGTTTCTTGCTGCGGCATTGGCTCCGCACCAAAGAGTCCCACGCCCTGGAAATGGTGGAAAAGACCTTGCGAGCCATGCGCTACGGCGGCATCTATGATCACGTGGGCTTCGGCTTCCATAGATATTCCACGGATGCGGATTGGCTCCTCCCTCACTTCGAGAAGATGCTCTACGATCAAGCGCTGCTGGCTATGGCTTACATCGAGACCGGGTTGGCGACCAAGGACCCCACGTTCACCAATGTGGCCGAGGAGATTTTCGCGTATGTGCTCCGTGATATGACCTCAACTGAAGGTGGCTTCTATTCGGCGGAAGACGCCGACAGCGAAGGCCACGAGGGTAAGTTCTACGTCTGGACCGTCCAAGAGGTTGCGGACGTCCTCGGTGAAGAGGAAGCCCGCTTCATGTCGCTGGTCTACAACTTCCAGTTCGGGGGAAATTTCCAGGAGGAGGCCACCGGCACTCGCACGGGCGCAAATATTGCTTTTACGATTGGTTCGCCGGCCGACATTGCGGCGCACGTCAACATGGATGTGGAAGAGTTCAAGAAGAGATACGAATCCGACAGGCGCAAACTCTTCGAGGCTCGGGAAAAAAGAGTTCACCCCCACAAAGACGACAAAATACTCACGGACTGGAACGGCTTGATGATTGCCGCGCTGTCTCGAGGAGCGCAAGCCACGGGAAAAACGGAATACTCGGAGGCGGCGAAAAGGGCCGCTGAGTTCATTCTCACAACGTTGCGCACGTCCGATGGACGGCTCTTGCACAGATTCAGGGAAGGGGATGCGGCGCTTACCGCTCACGTAGATGATTACGCCTTCTTCATTTGGGGCCTGTTGGACCTCTACGAGACGGTCTTTGACCTGAAGTACTTGAACGCCGCTCTGAAATTGACTGACATCTTCCTGAAGGATTTTTGGGACGACAACGTGGGCGGTTTTTACTTCACGCCTAAGGACGCGTCGGATCTGCCCATTCGACGCAAGGAAATCTATGACGGGGCAACGCCGTCCGGGAACTCCGTGGCGGCTCTGAATCTCCTTCGGCTGGGTCGCTTGGCCGGTAGACCCGACCTTGAACGGAAAGCGGACGCCATAACACGCGCCTTCGCAGGTTCCGTGGCGCAGCTTGCTTCGGGGCACACACAGCTCCTGTGCGCACTCGACTTCGCGCTGGGCCACTCGAAGGAAGTCGTCATCGTGGGAGATGCGGGCTCAACGGAAACGAAATCCTTTATCGACACATTGCACGCAACCTTCGCCCCTAACAAGGTTGTGCTCTTGAAGAACACCGCCGATGCTCAAAGTGAAAAAGCTCTCCCGGATTACGCCGCCGATTACAAGGCCGAAGGCGCCGGTCCCACGGCCTACGTCTGCGTGAACTTCAACTGCGAGCTTCCCACCAACAGCGCTGATGAAATGCTCGAACGCGTCCAACGTGAGTAATACCTTTCGCGATTGAGATTGAGAAGAGGGGAGCATGGGGGAGAGGCCGCTTGAAATAAGGGTTCTCCCTCAAACCCTTTTCCAACGAACGCTCACAATGGTCGAAACCGGCTTTCTCATGGCTAATACCAATGCGCACTCAAAAAAGTAGTATCGGGGAGAACCTTCTTGGAAGAAGGCTTCTCCCCGAACCCCTCTCCAAGAACTTCTACTATTGCCTACTATTGCCGAAACCGGCTTTTCTCAAGGAGAAAATGCCGCTTTCGGCGAATCTTAAACATTCTCAGATAGACTTCAAGAAACCTAATCTTACAAAAATGAACTTCACCAATATTACTCCGTTGGAAGCATATCGGTATAAAATGCCGCTTTCGGCGATTATCACAAATTTCGTCGAAAGAGTTGGAAAAACCTGCTTTGCAACAAAAGCTCCGCCGATCCCACTATTGTGAAAGAGCATCGGTATGAGAAAGATCCCGAAGTGGTCATTCTGCGCCTATTGCTCATAGCCTGGATACAGGAGGCGCCTATACCCGAGGGCCGATACCGGCACAATAAGAGATAACAAAGTTAGTCTTGCCGGCCAATGTTTATTGAGGGGGCCTACAGACTTATTCCGCCACCGGGACGGCTGTGACGGTTCCGCTGCCCGGTGTTTCCGGAAATACGCTACGCCGCCACGTAACGACGCTACTCTTGAGCGTTTTCGGCTTTTTCGGCTCTCAATGTGGTCCCGATCTTCTCGCCTTTTCGTGGGCCTTCAAGGATCTCCAGGTTTGCGATTATGGACCCGTCAGGGTTTGCAAAGCACGACAGCACTCTGCATGTCACGATGCCGTCCTTGTCCTTTGTCTTGATAATGTCGCCTGCGGCAAGGAGTTGTTCGCCGCGTAGCATAACCGCATCTTTCTTACGTGCCATATTCTTTCCTTTGTATTTTGGGTACTCACTCCGTGGTGGTTCACCGTGCTCAAGACCGCTCTTCGCCTGCCCAAGGCCGGAGGGAAGTGTCATGTCAACACAACGACCCATCCTGATTCCAAGCGGTGGTTGGCAAGCTCCTCCTGAACGCTACGCCTATTCGGGGTCACCGCTCCAGGGGTTCACGTTCCAGGCGAGCCAATAGAACCCCAGGTCGGTCATCATCTTCCGAAAGGACTCGAGGCCCAGGGGCTTCACGACATAGCTGTTGGCATGTCGTTCATACGCGACGGCGACATCGGTTTCCGCGTCGGATGTGGTCATTATCACCACAGGGATTCTCCGTAGATCCGGCGCATCCTTGAGACGCTTGAGTACGTCCAGGCCGTCCACCTTGGGGAGCCTCAGGTCCAAGAGGACAAGATCCGGGAGAGGGCTGGTCCGGGGATCGCTGTAGGCGCCTTCTCGAAATAGGTAATTGAGCGCGGCTTGGCCGTCGGTCACATGGTAAATTTTATTTGCTATCTTGTGTTTAGCCAAACTCCTACGAACCAGCTCCGCATGGTCATTATTGTCTTCCACCAGCAATATCGTTAAAGGTTCACCTTGCAACATGGGTAATTATCTCCTGAGCAGGCCTTCCGGAATAGTTCATGCCCTCATTATTCAGATAGTTGGACTCGACGCCGGCCGATCACGTTAATGCCAATGTGCTTTCAAGCAGGTTCCCCCCAATATTACTTCTTTGATTACACATTGGTATTTCTCGACGGTAGGGTGAAATAAAATACGGCGCCGTGACCTTCCCCATTGGATTGCGCCCAGATCCTACCCCCATGCACCTCAATGATGCGTTTGACCAGGGCTAAACCCGTCCCGCAGCCTTCCGTTTCCGGATCGAGCTTGTCGAACAAACGAAAGATCCTCTCCTGAAAAGCGGCATCAATACCAATGCCGTTATCGCTCACATAGAGCGCTGTTTCACCGTTGAGGTTTACGGCGCCGATATTGATGGTGGGGTGGGGCTGATCACCCATGAACTTTATCGCATTTTCGAGGAGATTTTGCACCACCTGAGCCAAGCGCGGCTCGTCACCGTACAGCACGGGAAGATCGGGGGCGATGCGCACATCTATATTTTGTGCCCGTATTCTGCCGGACAGGAGTTCCACGGTGTCATGAGCAAGCCGATCGAAGGGCACGGTGGACGGTTCGTTCATTATGCGACCGATGCGCGACAGCTCTAAAAGCTCATCGAGTAATCGGCCCATTTTGTCCGCGGCGTTTCCTACACGATCCAAGTCTTCACGAACGCCGTCGATATTGCCTTCCTCCGCACTTTCCTCGATAAAACCGAGGAAGCTCTTGATGGTTATAAGCGGACTCTTCAGGTCATGGGAAACCGTGTACGTAAATCTTTCCAGCTCGGCGCTTTTCGCCTCCAGCTCTGTGATAAGCTTTTCACGCTCAATTTCCAGGGACTTGCGAGGAGTAATGTCGCTGGAGAAGGCGGCTACGGTTTCAACGCGATTGGAAGCGTCCAAGACGGGATAGTAGGTGTTGAAATAATACGCCTTCCCGCTCTGGTCCTCAAATTGTCGTACTGCCGCGGTCTCAATGACCTCGTTGAGGTGAGCTGTTCGTGTGGAAACAAGATTCTTGGCCGTCATATGAGCGAAAGGCTTACCTTGGAGACTCTCCTGCGGCTTGCCAAGCTTCAATAGAGCTGCTCGATTAACCGTGATGACGGTTGTGTCCGGCGCGATGAGACACACCACATCCTCGGTGGCGTTCAGTATGGCCTCGAAGCGTCTATTTCTGCGCGCCAATTGCTCTTCGGCGGCTCGCAGGTCCGTGATGTCTATGCCCGTGACCGCAAGGCGATCCTTGTCATCCAGCCTAATCCTTCTGCCGTTGAAGAGGAAGGGCGTAGTGGTCTCCTCGGCTGCGCTGATGTCCGCTTGGGCCGAAAAAGAGCCTACCCGAAAACCCTCGGCGAGCGCGGCGTAAAGCCCTTCATTGTCTCCATTTTTCAGAAGGTCGCCCAGCTTGGCGTCTGGGATGTCTTCACCGGAACGCCGGGTAAAGGTTTCCAAGTTCGTGTTCCACCGCATGATGTTGTCGTCTTCATCCACGATAAAGAATATACCTGGTAACGTAGCGATAACGGCTTCGGAAACGGCTCGTTCCTTTTGGATTGCGTCTTCTGCGGCTTTGCGCCGGGAAATATCGGTACCCACGGCAAGGAACTCCACAAGCTTGCCGTTTGAGTCATATACCGGTTTATTTGTCCAGAAGAACCATGGTTTTCGGCCGTCTTTGGTGATGTTTTCGTTTTCCATTTCAGAATATGCGACGGGTTCCAGGGGAATGGCCTCGATCTTTGCCGAGAGATTCTCGCCCGAAGAATCTACCGGCGGAACGATTGTCCCTACGATGGGTTTGCCGATGAGCTCCACTTCGGAGTACCCAAAATAGCGTAAGCCGAAGTCATTCATGTACGCGATGCTGCCGTCAGGGGTCCAGCGAACGATTACGCTGCCTGCTTGCTCGACAAGGTAGCGGTATTTTTCCTCGCTAAGCTCCAGCATTCGCTTGCGACTCAGGGACTGAATACCGTATGAGATGTTTCCGGCGAGCCGCTCCAGGAGCTTGATTTCCGTGTCATTGAAGGCTGCCGGTTCATGCGAGTACACGGTAAACGTCCCGAATGGGCGCTCGTCCACTATCAGCGGGAGGCTGATGGAAGAGGCGTATCCTCTCTTAGCGGCTTCCGCGGACCAAGGCCGCATTTTCTTGTCCTCAACCACATCCGCGGTCATGCAAACCTTACCCGTCCGGATCGCCTGACCCGACGGACCGCGGCTCCATTCCGAGTCGTCCCATCTGATGAGCAGGGAATCCAAATAGCCTTCATCATATCCCCACTTGGAAACGGGCCGGACAATTTTCTCCGGGAATTCTTCCGCAATTCCCACCCACGCCATGCGGAAGCCCCCGTGTTCCACTGCAATGCGGCATATCTTCTCGAACAGAGTAACTTCCGACTCAGCGCGCAGCAGGGCGTCGTTACAGGCCAGGAGAGTAGAGAGCGTGCGGTTCATCCGCCGAAGCTCATCGGCCACGCGTATGCGCTGCTCAATTTCCGCATTGAGAGAGACATAGCTCGTCTTGAGGTTCTGTGACATCTGGTTGAATGAGGACGCAAGGTATCCTAGTTCATCCCTCGAATGGAGCATAACCGGGCCGTCGAAATCACCGCCGCCTATGCGTCGCGCTTGATCCGTGAGAAAGCCCAAAGGAGTAAGCACCGCATTCTTGACGACGAGAAGATTCGCTCCGGCCAAGACCAACATGGAGACAATGATGATGATGACGAAGAGCTGTCCGTTGCGTTGCGAAGAAACCGTCTGCGCCGAAACTAACTCGTGGAGGGCCAAACCATCGTTGAGCATAGTTTCTAGGTTGTTGGACAGCATCTGTTTGAGACGGCCTCGCAAGAGCGATTTCGAGGTATGTGGTCCTTCATTAGCTGCAACAAGCCTGTTGAAGAGGCCGTTCATTTCAGCATGTTTCTCGACTAGGTTGTTATACTGCTCACCAAACGAGGGAGGGTAATCGAGATTCTGGAGCAACTTACCGAGTCTTGCGTAGAGGATTGCCCAATCCTGCTTAGGCCTATCGCCCTGGGAATCGTCATACTCCTCGAGCACTATCCGCATCATGAAGACATTGTTCAAGATTTCTGCGGCTTGCCGCATCCTGTAGGTCTTTTCCGACAACTGATATTGATTCCACATGAGAACCAGGCCCCCAGCCGCAGTGAAGAGAATGAGGGCAAAGAGGATCAGGTGGAATCTGGCCTTGATGGTCATGGTGAATCCTAGTATATGACGCGAATGGCTTCGGGTTTTATGCGCTCAAGGATCTGAGGGTAAAGGAATTTACTTACATTGGGAATATCCGACGGGGGAATGTTGTTCTTGGCCGCCACCCAGCGCGCTCGATCCTCCATAGCGAGGATTAACAGGCGATCCAAGACTACTTTGTGTTCCATAGTTCGTGACGCGGTATCCGACGGGACGATATTAGCTTTTTTTGCGACGGCCATAGCTTCTTCGGGGTTCCTGTTCACGAAGTCTTCCGCCATGATGAGGCCCTTCAACAGCTTTTCAAAGGCCGCTTGCCTTTTTTGGATAATTTCCGTTTGCGCCACAAGAACCCAGTTGGAAAGCACACCGCTTTGACCGGGGAAGCTCACGGCGTTCGCCCCCAGCTCCTGTTCAAGCTTGCTGATGAGCGGTTCCCAGAGCATTACGGCGTCCACCTCGCCTCGCACCAGGGCGGGACCTAACTCGCTGGGTTTAAAATCCACCAACAGTGATTCGGCCAAAGAAAAATCATTTAGAATAGGCAGGAGGCTAATGTAGAATTCCGAGTTCGTGCCGAAGGCCAAGCCGATGCGCTTACCCGCCAAGTCCTGGATCTTGGCGACGCCGTGATCTCTGCGGCCGATGACCTTGGTGTCTCGTGCGCTGTTGATGCAGCCTAGTATCTGCATCTGAGGGAGCTTGCTTATCATATTGTGTTGTACGAGCACCAAATCACTGCACGCGGCCGCATCAATGAGGCCTTTCGCCGCGTCTCGAATGGCGTGGGCGCCTGCTTCGTAGTCTTTGATGGTTACGTTCAGGCCGACAAGCTCAAAGTATCCCTTTGCTTCAGCGACATAAATGAGGAGCGAGCGCTCTATGGGGACGGCGCCGATGCTCAGGTCTTCCCTGGTCTCCTGAGCGCCGACTGCGCTCACAAGCACACACACCAGAAGCGCACCCGCCAAGAGGCGCCGTATACAGCCACAGGAGTGTGTGATTGTTTGCGTATAGAAAATGGGGTCCATTCCGTTCCTTTCTACTCGTAATGGTTCACCGGGCTCGAGGCGGCTCTACGTCGGGAGAAACCGGAAGGGGAGACTCCTCTCCCTTCATACTACCTTATGGTGATCCAAGCTATTAGCCCCTTCGTGGTGAACTGTTCCTTTCTACACTATACCGGGCAAGATGAATGTGATAATGTTGCACAGCGAATCCGACTAGGCGCCGTACAACAACATGGGAAACGACGAGCCAATTTTACGGCGCCCGAAAAGAAAAGTGAATAACGATTCTTAATTGCGATCCGTCTTCACAGAAGTATTTACAGGCCGTAGGGCAATCACGAGTTTGCCGGAGCGATCCAACGCTTATCCGTGATTTGGGGTCTTTTCAACTGAACCGCAGCCGAGTTCACAAGAGAAGCCGCAGCCGGTCCTTACATAAGCGCCGGCGTATTCACCCCTTGTTTCTTGAGATAGCCTATGGATGACACAGCCTTTGATGCGCCGATCCATATTCTTTTGGTAGAAGACGACCCGAACCACGTGGAACTGGTGCGCCGCGCGTTGGAGCGTTCCCAAGGGGTATCCTTTCGTCTCGATGTGACGTCGCGTCTCAAGGATGCCGTCACGGATCTCGAACAGGACCACATAGACATCGTTGTGGCGGATTGGAAGCTCCCTGACGGAAAGGGCACGGATCTAATCCCTTTATGCGAAGCCAAGGCGCCGGTGGTCCTCATGACGAGTCACGGAGACGAGGCGCTTGCCGTACAAGCCCTCAAGAAAGGCGCCTTAGATTATCTCGTGAAGTCCGATTCGGCCTTTCGAGAGCTACCGCATACATTACGCCGCATCCTCCGCGAATGGCGGCTGATACAAGAACGCGAACGACAGAATCAGCACATTCGCGAAACTGAGGAACGCCTTGAGCTTGCTATTTCCGGAGCGCAACTCGGGCTGTGGGATTGGCGTATCGACACAGGTGAGCTAACGGTGAACGACCGATGGGCGGAAATGCTCGAGTTCACACGCGATGAAATATCGAACTATAAAGATCAATGGACGCAGCTCCTGCATCCCGACGAGAAAGATGATGTCTGGAGATCGGTTGAAGACCACCTCAGAGGCGAAACGGACCTCTATACTCTCGAATATCGTTTGCGCACTAAATCCGGCAATTGGAAATGGATACTAACCAGGGGCAAGATTGTGCGTCGCGATGAAAACGGCGCTCCCGTTCGTTTGGCCGGCACCCATCTGGATATTACGGAACGCAAGCTCGCCGAGCATGAACTGAGGACCGCTCTTGATAATTCCAACTTCCTGAACAAAGAGCTGGAGCAATTCGCGTACGTGGCTGCTCATGACCTTCAGGAGCCTTTGCGAAACATCGTCCATTGCGTGCAAATGCTGGAGCGACAGGCGATGCCCGAGGATGACCCCGGGGCGCACTTGACTAAGCTGCTGGTCTCTGCTGCTAAGCGATCCATCATCTTGATTCGCAGCCTCTTGGCCTATTCTGAAATAGGCAAAAACTTCGTTATGGACCGGCCGATCTCGTGCAACAAGATCGTAGAAATCTGCAAGCACGAGATGAGAGCGCTTCTTGAGGAGAATAACGCCCAGGTTACGTACGATCCGCTTCCCACTGTAGTTGCGGATGGCGGAGCCCTTAGGCGTATCATGAGGGAGCTGATCGCCAATGCGGTGAAGTTCCATTCCGACGATCCGCCGAAGATCCACATTTCCGCCCAGTTGCAAGGGAAGGAATGGGTGTTTTCCGTCACGGACAACGGTATAGGAATTAAACCGGAATACATAGGGAAGATCTTTCTCATTTTCAAGCGGCTCCATTCCGCTGATGAATACCCCGGCGCCGGTGTAGGACTCGCTATGGTTAAGAAGGTTATTGTTCTCCACGGCGGCAAATTGTGGGTCGAGTCAACGCCGTCGCAGGGGTCGGTGTTTTACTTTACCCTTCCTGTAAAGCCGTGTGTCGAAGATTCGGATATGCGCTTGACGAATATTCTCGCCGTTGATGATGGGATGTGTTCGCCGCATTCTCTCTCCGACGCCGATGATTCCCGATTTCAAGGAACTAGCGGTTCGGTAGCCAAGAAGAACCGAATCCCAACTACAAACGAGGCAAGGGGGCTTGCCGTGTCCACAGATCGAAGCGGCTGATTCTACACCCCATACTATTACGAGATGAGTTTCTTCGAATATTAGATTATACTCAATTGTGAGTATTCTTGCGGCATAAGTCGGCGACGTCCGCCTGCGGGCTCAGATATGCCGCAAGCGGCTCATAGCTTCTGAGCCAGGTCATAAAGCCTGACATATTGAAGCAAGCCTCTCTGGAGCAGCGCCCATGGTACGAGTGAAGGCCAAGAAGGTCGTGAGAGACATTCATGCGGGAATGAATGACGTTCTTCTTATGGAAAAATATCACCTGAACCCCAAGCAGTTACAGCAAGTGCTCGAGAAATTAGTGGAAGCTGATTTGATTACCCATATGCAACTCTATGAGCGGACGCAATTGTCGGAAACAACCATAACCAAAGCGTTCGTAGAAACCGCAAATGCCATCAGCGAATTGGATTGACGTAAAAAAACCGTTCACCTGCATTGAGCCGCCTCAAGCCCGGTGAACCACGGTAGGAAACGTTCATCCCGAATAGGACGAACATTTGAAATCACGATGGGGTGGGCGCAGAGCCGCCTCAAGCCCGGTGAACAAAACGAATCGGGGGTACGCATGAAAGACGATAAAGACCACAAGGATTGCGCCTGTAAGGGGGGCTTCACCAGACGCGCTTTTCTCACCACTGTGGGGATCGGCGCGGCAGCCGCAGCCGCTTTGCCGAACCTTACCTGCGCCGAAGAACAAGCCGCTGAATTGCCGGCGGGGGATGTCACCAAGATTATGCTCAAGGTGAACGGCGTTGAACACAAGCTCCTTGTGGAACCCCGCTGGACCCTGTTGTTTGCTCTCCGAGAGAAGCTCGGGCTCACGGGGTCGAAGGTCGGTTGTGAGCGGGGAGAATGCGGAGCGTGCACCGTGCTGATAGACGACGAGCCTCGATACGCCTGCCTCACGCTCGCTGTCGAAGCCCAAGGCAAGACCATCACCACCATCGAAGGTCTCCTGAACGGCGAAGAGCTCGGCGCCACTCAGCAGGCCTTCCTTGAGAACGACGCCTTCCAGTGCGGGTATTGCACCCCCGGTCAAATCATGGCCGCCGAAGGGCTGTTACGCAAATACCCTAATCCCACCGACGAACAAATTCGTCACGGCATGGCGGGGAATCTTTGCAGGTGCGGCACGTACGATCATATCTTCAAGGCCGTGGCCAGGGCCGCCGAACTGAAACGGGGGGGCAAATCATGAAGAATTCCGATGAAAGACTTTACTACGTGCAGGGAACGCCCGTCCCGGAAACCCCGCAGGGCGGTAAAGACCCGCAGCCTTGGAAGTCCACTAACGTGGTAGGAAAGCCCCTCCCCCGCATCGACGGATATGAACGAGTAAGCGGCACGGCGGTGTATCCTTCAGACATCACCTTTCCGGATATGCTCTTCGCCGCAATACTCACCTGCCCATATCCCAATGCGATTATAGAAGAAGTGGACACCACCGAGGCTCAGAAGCTCCCTGGTGTGCGGGCGATCCTCACGGGGGCATCACCTGAAGCGAACGTCAAGTGGCCCTATGACAAAGGGGTGAAGACGAAGCTCTTTGACGAGCAGTGCAGGTTCGAAGGCGACGCCGTGGCCGCGGTGGCCGCAGATACGCCTTATCAAGCCTGGGACGCAGTCCGCGCCATTTCGGTGAAGTACAAGGTCCTCCCCTTTGTGGTGGATGAACGTACGGCCGTTCAGCCTAACGCCCCGCACGTGCACGGTCAAAACCCTCGTGTGGGCGAACCGCAGAAATACGAACGTGGGAATGTGGAGAAGGGCTTTGCTGAAGCGGACCTCACACTCGAAGGAGAATACCGCACGGAAGCGCAACTGCACACGCCCCTTGAACTCCATGGGTGCGTGGCGCGCTGGGACGGCGATAATCTCATCGTGTGGGAATCGACCCAAGGCGTCTACGCCGTGCAAGCGAAACTCTCCGACATCTTGGACTTGCCCTTGGCAAAGGTGCGGGTGATCGGTCACTACATGGGCGGCGGCTTCGGCTCGAAGCTTCAACCGGGAAAGTACACGGTTATAGCAGCTCTGCTTGCCCGCAA
>JBBRBO010000054.1:0-22672 GCA_038205805.1 Desulfomonilales bacterium | reverse complement strand
CCCTAAGCATAGCTTATGGGTTCGACTTAAGAATTGGACGCATTGGCGCTCAACTCTTCAAGAAAGTCCCAGAAAACGGAGTCTTCAGATGATGGACCTGTTTGACCACTTGGTGGAGGAGATAAATCAAAGTTAGCGCGTATGGGGGCAAACCCTAAGCCCTTTGTGCCGCCGCTCACGACGATGTTCGTATTCGGGTTGTCCTGCATGAACTGATACGCCAGTTTGTTGACTCGGGAAGCCATGTCGTCGCTCCCCTTGATCCGGATTACCGTTTTTGCAGGCGCTTGGGCGTACGCCGACGCCGTGTAAACACAGCAGCAGAGCGCCGCAATGAGAGCGATTGCGAGTAATTTTCTCATAACGATTCTCCTTCATGGCAGAAAATACGTCGGAGCGACGGATCCGCGCGAACATCATGCCAATATCTGACCAAGAAAGTACTATTGGGGAGAACCTTCTTGAAAGAAAGTTGAGTCCCAAACCCCTATCCAAGACCTTTCGCAATTGCCGGAATCGGGTTTTCTCAAGGAGAAAATGCCCCTTCCGGCGATTATCACAAATTTCTTAGAAAGAGGTTGCGAAAACCTGCTTTGCAATAAAGCTCCGCCGATCTTACTTTTGTGAAAGCACATCGGTATAAAGATAAATGTGGCGTGGTCTATCGGAATGGTGAAGGCGCGTAATCAACCTTCGAGGTCACCTAGAAGGCTGATTACCGAGTGAGAGAGACGCCCGCAATTACTGGAAGACCTCAGCAGGCCAGTCGCATTTCGCACTTGGACCGCTCCGTGTGCTGCGAAAATCCTGCGATGTGGTTCGCTATCGCGCGAGCGATTTTTCTATGGCCTTCAAAGAGCGCCCACGACATGGGGCTGTTGCCGTTTTCGTCTTCCGCATCGGCAATGGCTCCGTGGGCCAGCAACAATCTCACTGCGTCGGTGTGACCCTGGAGCGCGGCCCAATGGAGCGCGGTGCGGCCGTCATCGTCGCATGTGTTGATCTGCGCGCCGTTTGAGAGGAGCACATCCACGAGATTAACGTGGCCCCAGTAAGCGGCCTCAAGCAACGGGGTAAACCCTCGGTTGTCCCGCACATTGGGATCGGCTCCGTATGCCAGTAGCTCTTTGGCTACCTTCACGTGACCTTGAACACAGGCCGCAAGCAAAGGTTCAACGCCGGCGTTGTCCCGCACATGGATGTCGGCCCCTCTCTTGAGCAAAAACCGCACGGCTTTTAATTGATTGAGAAAAGCCGCTTCCACAAGGGCGGTGGTCCCAAATGCATCGACGGCGTTTATGTCGAAGCCGGCGGCCAGCATGGTCGCCAACTTTGAGGTTAGACCTTGACCGGCTGCGTGCAGGAATTCGTGAGTGTTCATGATGTTCTCCTGAAGCTCCAATCTCCCGCAGTGAGATAGGCGCTCGTTTTCAGGCGTCGCCACGTAGCGTGTTGTAGTTGGTTCGGTAACGGCTCACCGGCTTGAGACGACTCGCATCCGGTGAAGATCCTAGAGGAAACTCATTTCCTCCTCCGAACCACCCCATCCTAATTCCGAATGGTTGACCCATTCGCAGTAAACGCTTGCTGATTTGGCTTTATACGATTGTCGGGACGCCGGAATGTTCCGATCCCGGAGTCAAATCGCAAAAAACGATTACAATGACGCGCACGAAGGATGTTTTTAGGTTGCGGGTTCCTTTATCAAATCTCTTTCCATTAAGCAAACATAATGCCGGCTTTTTTTTCAGAGACATTCATTTTTTTTGACGTTGCTGGGCCTTGCTTGGAAAGTTGCAGGCTCGATAAGCCGAAATTTTGCGTCAACTTACTGGACACAAGGGGTCGTTTTCGCTCTTAACGGACACACCGAAAACAATAATATCAACTGGTTAGCTGTTTTTGAGTGAGCGCTTTTCACGCATATGTCGGCGCAGCTTCGTCATTCTCAAACCGAGGGGTATCTTCAACCCGGAGCGCGCTCGTCATCCTCAAACAGCCCGGGATAAAGCTTACTGGTACAATCAGGACAAATGCCGTGGGTGAACTGCGCGCCGGAATGGTCACGAATGTAGACTTCCAGTGGGCGCCAATTTCCGGCGTCGTCCCTGATATTCTTGCACGAGCTGCATATAGGCAAGAGACCACTCAACCGCTTTACGTCGGCAAGCGCCTCTTGTAGCTCATGGAGCAGGACCTTTCGGCCCTCCTCAGCCGCTCTGCGCTCGGTGATGTCCGCAGCGGTCAAAAGCAGGTGATGTTCCCCGTTGTGGGTAAAGCGCGCAATACGGCAATCCAACCACAGTTCGGCGCCCGTTGTCGGCGAAAATTGCACTTCACGGTGGAGCGTTTGCCCGGTTTCGAGCAGTGTACGCGCATCGTCACACACACCGCTCTTCTTCCAGGCGGGTGAGTTCCAGAAATCAAAGCCGGCCGGGTCTTCCCCAAGCGCCGAAAGGATCGCATGCATCGCCTCATTCATCCTCGTTTCTCGGCCTGTTAAACTGAGCGACACCATACCCATCGGAGCGGCCTGGAAAATCTTTTCCCCAAAATCAACGGCCTCGGCCAGACGTCGTTCCGTACGCTTGAGTCTCAGAAAGGCGTTCACACGCGCGATCAGTTCATTGTTGGAAACGGGCCGCGCTATGTATCCGTCGGCTCCGCACGCCAGTCCATCGGCTTGCGCTTCGGACTCGGTTCTAACACTCGAGAGCAACACAACAGCAATGTGGGCCGTGGTCGGGTCGGTCTTCACCTTTTTGCAGATGTCGCGGCCGTCTATATCCGGCAAGACCACATCCAAGAGCACCAAGTCCGGGCGCATGGTGTAGATGGCGTCTATGCACGCTTGACCGGTGAACACCTCGATGGTGTCATGTCCCGCCGCTTTCAGGAGGCGACCAATTCCTTTGGCCGTGACGATGTGATCATCCACAATTAGTATTTTGCTCTTTGTTCTATTCATAAATCCTTTCGCTCAGCGCCGGTTTATGCCTTCAGGTGATCCATGACATGTAAGGGCAAGGAAAACCCGAATACGGAACCCTCACCCACTACGGAATTCACCCAAACCTCTCCGCCGTGGCCTTTGACAATACTTCGCACAATGGCCAAGCCGAGGCCGGTTCCGGTTTCTCCACCGGTGGGACGCGTCTCCGCCTTCTGAAAAGGCTCGAATAGCGAGCCAAGGGCATCCTTGGAGATTCCCGGACCTTCATCTTGTACGGTGACCACCGCTTGCGGCCCCTGCCCGCTCAGTTCGACACGAATCGAGGTTCCCGGCGGGGAAAATTTCATCGCGTTGCCCAGCAGGTTATTCATCACCTGCTGAATCTTCGGGGCGTCCAGAAGTATTTCAGGAAGATCGACGCGCTTCAGTTCGATACGGATGTCCTTTTTCTTCGCTAAGACGCGGTTGAGGCTCACGTTGGAACGGACCAGTTCCGTCAAATCCACGGTGGTTAGGTTAAGGCCCAGGACTCCGGCCTCGATCCGGGCCGTCTCCAGGAGATTGTTCACCAGCTCCAACATGAACCGGCTGGAATCCTGGATGGTGGCCACGAAATCGAGGTGTTCGGCGCTCAGGGTGTCCTGAGCTTCATCGAGCAGGAATTCGCTGTACAACTGGATTGCGTTCAAGGGCGTCCGGAGATCATGGGCGGCTATCCCCAGAAATTGGTTCTTTTCCTTGTTCAGACGCTCAAGTTCCACATTCTTCTTGGATAGGTCTCTTTGGGCGTTCGTCAATTCGTTATTGAGGCGACTTAACTCCTCTAAGAGATTTACTTCCATGGAGCGTTCACGGATGAGACGCGAATTCTCTTTGAGGAGCATGCGCGACTCATTCACGGTTTCATTCTGGATCTCCAGAAGATCATCAAGGGCTTCCAAGCGGCCTTTGTCCGTCGGGGTCATCATGATCATCATAGTCTCCCCTGAAGACACCCCCGAGAAGTCCAGGGTTCTTGTCTTGTCCGCCAGAGAGACGGTTATACGGGATTGACGCGCCAATCCGCTACGGCGTAGCTCCGCCAGGAAATCAAGACTTTGAGGGAGGCAATTGCGATGGATCAACGTCGTGAGTAAGCGGCCCACCGTGTTGTCGGGAAAGGCCCATTCCGAAGCGAGTATCCGTTGGACTACCCCTGCGGCGTCACAGATAATCGCCGCTCCCCAATTCGTATCTGCGCCGCTCATGGCCGCCGGCCGTTGCGCACGAAACGATTTGCCGTGAAGACCGCCTGTCGAGCGTCTTCCGCGTACGCGTCGGCGCCGAATCGTTGCCACAGCTGTGGGGATGTCTTAAACGTGTATCCCCCCACAAGGATTTTGATCTTCGTGGTTTCCGGGGTCTCGCGCACAAGGGCGATCAGATCCGCAAGATCGCTCCTGTGGAAGGGCATGGAAACCGAGACTGCGAGCACGTGAGGTTTGTGAAGCCGCAGGGCGTCCATAATACCGGAAACAGGGGTGTTCGCGCCGAGGTAGTAGGTGTCCCATCCGTCTATTTCGAAGAAGTCGGCCGCCATACGCATTCCGATCTCATGCAGTTCACTACCCACACATGCGGCCACGAGCTTGTGCCCGATCCGCTGAGTAGCAAAGATTCGAGGATAGAGGCGTGACATGATGAGCTGCGTCGCCGCAGAGCAATAGTGCTCTTGCGCCACACTTATCTCATGGTTGAGCCAAAGACGGCCGATTTCGTAGAGACACGGCTGAAATACGTAGAGGTAGATGTCCCGTATATCCAGGCCGTTGTTCACGGCGTCCATAATCAAAACGCCCGCTTCGTGACGATCACCTTTGAGGAGCGTATCCAAGTACGTGGCCGCCAGATTACACATGGGAGCGCCTTCCACGAGGAAAGAGGGCTCCGGCGGCGCTTGCAGAACGCTATCGGTGAGGGCGACTTCGAGAAAGCGGTTCGTAACCGCGGACATATCGGGAGGCAATTCCTGACCCAGGACTTCGCGGGCGCACTGAATCAAGCTTCTCAGGGTATCGGGTGGGAAGCGTAGGCCCTCGAACAAGCGTCTGAGCCACACAGCGTAGTCGGCGAAGAAACCGGGGTCGTTATCCCGCAGCGCCTCAATCAAATAGGTGAAATGATATTCGCCGTCTCGAAGGCTCATATTATTGCCGTGGTTTCCATAAGCGGTCCAAATCTGCGGCTGTTGTGCGTACTGACAGGCTACGGCGGCCTCGGAAAGCGCACGTTTTCGAGCGTCGATCCGGTCGGCTATTTTCCTCGAGAGATCTTCCATATAGTTCCTTTCGATGCCTCGGGCAAAGTGACCTCGAGTCGGTTATTCATACAAGGTAGCCATTCACCGGGAACCCTGCAAGCATGTGAAATCACGTTTGGATAGAATGGACGGGAGATGAGTCTCCTCGCCGGCCCTTTCATACGAATGCGCAATAAAAAAAGTAATATTGGAGAGAACCTTCTTGAAAGAAGTTTCTCCTCAAACCCCTCTCCAAGAACTTTCAAAATAGCCGCAAGTGCCTTTATCAAGGAGAAAAAGCCACTTGTGTGGTGCATTTAAACCTTCTTTCATAGTAGTTAGGGAAACCTGCTCTTACAAAAATGTCCTTCACCTATATTCCTCTTTCGACAGCACATTGGTATTAAGCCTCAGCCCGGTGAACCGGTTCTATTGGGGCTCACCAATGCTCGTCGCCGACGCGAGCCGCGAGCAAGGCATAGACCGAATCGGCCACACGTGCGGCGAGTTCGCAGGGGACGGCGTTCCCGATTTGTCTCGCTATTTGGGCTTTCGAGCCCACGAAAAAGAATTCATCAGGGAAACCCTGGAGCCGCGCCGCCTCACGATGCGTTATGGGACGGTGCTGTTCGGGATGAAGGTACCGCCCCTTTTCCGGCTTGAAGAACTCCGTGCGAATGGTGACCGACGGTTTATCCCACCAGAGTCTCCCGAACAAGTCGGCGCCGCCTTTCTTCTTTTTGACCCAACAAGGCGGAGTCAGTTCCGGGGCTCGGCGCAAAAGATCGAATCTATTCATCCCTTCATCCGGCACTGCGCGATAACGGGCCTTGCTGATTTCCGTGGGGTTCCGCCCGAAATGTAGATCTAGGGGCGGCGCGTTCGAGCGCTTCTCCGCCGGGGTCGGGGGCGGTAAGTCTCCAATGGCGTCCCGTACGGTGCGATAGGGCCGTGGATCCGTGATAAGCTGGGCGTCCGGTTCGAGAAAGCGTCGTCTGGGCGCAAGCTCCAGGGAAACATGAGTCCTTTTTGGGGGGAACGCCGACGCCGGATCAATGAAATTACATCCCATGATGAAGGCTCGCCACCGGAGCTGGGGCGCGCCGTAGTCAGCAGCGCAGAGCCGGCCATGGGCAAGCGTAAATCCCAGGGAGTGCGCCGTGTCACGGATATGCGGCCATTCAGGGCTTCTCAAGAGCTCGGGGACATTCTCCATGACGAAGATTGCGGCCCCGGATCGGCGCACCACTTCCATAAACGGGGTCCACAGCCGTGTGCGCGAGTCACCGGATTTGAACTTGTTCAGTAAACTGAATCCCTGACAGGGGGGGCCGCCGATGACCACGTCCGCATGAGGTACATAGGTGTTCGGATCGAGCAGGATCTCGCTGATGTCGCCTACGAAACAGTGCGGGCCAAAGTTCAGGTTGTAGGTTGCGGCCGCACTCGCATCAGAGTCATTGGCCCACACCGGCTGAAATCCATGGCCGAAGAACGGGGAGAAGCCCGCAGTCATGCCGCCTGCGCCGCAAAACAGGTCAATGAGCCGCGGTTGGAGACACAAAGGCTGCTCACCCGTCGTTCGGAGACGGAATATCCGTTCGTCGTCAATACACGGGCCGTTAGTATGTCGCTCCACAAGCATTTTAAATGAGTTTCCGGTCACGGTCATGGGTCTCCTTTCAAGATACAGCGCTGTGGCCGATACGACCAGAGGGGTACGGTAAAAACACCTTTGATTTGTAAGAATTCATCTGTAGATCATGCGCCTTTTGAGTTTGCCGAATGCGCGGTTTGCCGGTAAATGCGTGTCTCAGCAAATACTTAGGTGGCTTAGAAAAACCTTAAAAACACTCTCATACTCAGAGCAAACTTCACCTGTCCCACTCACGCAAAGCGATTCGCCGTTCGAATGAAGCCGTCCTTGGGGAGAACCTTGATGAATAAAGATTTCTCCCCAAACCTCTTACCAAGAACGACTATGACATTCGGTTACAATGAAGCATGAAAAATATCCAAGAATTGGGAAGCGTTAGGATTAACCCCTTGGATCCATCTTGTCAGGGGGACGTACGATAGTGCGTGACGACCCTTTGTCTCGGAGCCGACGCTTGCCCCCTGACAAGGGGGGATTGGGGGGTTCTTCAACTCCCATACCGAAAGACCTTCCATGACGAGACTTCTCAATACGGAAAAATGAGACAAAATCGTACTACGTGTGCATTTGGTCGTTGTACGCCACATCCCGGACGGAAGATTTTCATGCGAGCTTTTCGCATGCCGAAACCGGTTTTCCAAGATGAATGCGGACTTCGGCTTTCAAGAGTTTCTTGGAACGAGGCGGACACATCCCGCCCTCCACCGAAAGCTCGGCCGAGCGCGCTTCCGTGAAGTTCGTTAGGTATGAGCCGTTTCATGCTTCTTATACCAATGGACAATCAAAGAAGTAATATCGGAGAATCTTCATGGAAGAAAGGATGAGTCCCAAACCCTCTCCAAGAACTTCTAAAATTGCCCATTGGTAGTAGGCGAATCGTCACCAGAGGCAGAGAACATTATGTCGGGAATACTTCACCGCGTTAGTACGGCTTTAGAGCCGAATCAGGCTGTCGGAAGATAGATCTTCTCGGACGCCTCCCCGTTTGTGTAGGTATGTACGGGCGGGTCGCGGTGTGAAGTTGTAGATAGAAGGAGAAAAACCCCTTCTATCTACTAATGTAGAATACTTCATTAGGCGTGTCAACCCAAAAAAGTTATTTCCCAACCAGAGCCATTCCGCGAAGCCTTGTGTTATATACTTCGGTGAACGTGGCACGAAAAGCGGGCAGCGATCCGAGGGCGAAACGTCGTCGCAAGCGAGAGTTTTACTGAACGCGGAATACCTTCGGCCCTATGACGAACGGAGGCCGAGAACGATATTATTTCGACGCTTGCGGAGGTTTGGGGAGAAGCTTTCGGTCACACAGCTTCCCCCCGATACCAGTTGTTTGGTTGCGAATCGGTATGAATTATTGCAGGGGCTTGCGGTTGAAGATCAACACCTTTCGCCCTTCTTTAAAGGCAACCTCGATCTTCCCGGCGCCCACGATGTCCGTTACCTTACCGGCGCCGAACACGGGATGCTCCACGAACTCACCTAAGTGGAAGTTCTCGGTGACGCGATAGGTTCGCGGGGCTCCGTCTTCCGGATAGTCCCTCATAAAGGTAGTCCACTCTCCGAGAGATTTCTCGGGGGACGGTTTTGCCATGGCGGCTTTCTTGGCTTTTTCCACGGCTGCGCGAGTGGGCTTCTTCGCGGGCGCCTTTACCTTTTCCGTCTTTGGGGGGTGATATTTGTGCTCACCGTTACAGGTAAGGCATTTCACCCGCTGAATCGTTGATCCGACCGTTGCTATCACACGATGACTGAGCGTCATTTTGCACTTGGTGCACCACGCATCTACATCGTCTCCCGGCCCTGTCTTTGCTAACGCCATGAACCCTCCAAGATATATGGGTGTACGCGGCTCGGGGGCTTTCCTTCACCGCGGTAAATGGTGAGTCGCTCCCGCCCCAAATTGGGACAAAGAGCGCTCGTGGTTACACGTGTCGCTTCAGCCCGACGCCTCGAATGCGGAATCCGCAGGCGCCGTGTCGAATATATACGCGGCGCTCATCAATTGTTGATACCGCTTCACCTGTCTGTACACGACTCTGCGCCGGGTGAGATCCGGCGAGAAAAGTCATCTTCCCTGAGTAATTACCCCTTCGCTGTGACGATTACGATTGTCGGCCCTTGGTATTATAGTGTTCCCACGCCTGTTCCATAAAGGCCTCGAGTCGTGTCTTCTCATTGGTCTTTTTGAGGCCGTCATACACTAAAGTGAGCATGGGAGCGCAGTTTCTTTCCTTCACAATACGATTGAGGGCCGCGGTCACCACCGTCCCATAGGAACAGTTTAAACTGATTAGGTTGAGAATACCATCCACCCCTTGATTTATATCGAGGAGAGTTGTGGCGATGGGCGCGGTGATTCCTGGAGGAAGCTTGATATTCGTATGGAGATCAGCGGATTTCCAGATGTTGAAGCCCATGAGGTCCAGGGCTCCGGCGGACGTAAATTCCCATGTGGATGCTTTGCGCACCTTGTACTCGGACATCACCATAAGTGCGTAGTAGAGGCCCCATTTCGCGGCCGTTTTCGTATCGCCGTATGAGGCGGTCCACAGGAAGTCGCGAATGGTGGCCAGTTTGATGCAATCCGAATACGTGGGCGGCGGCCAGACGAACCCACCCAAGGCTTCCACTTCTTCGTAGACGTCGTTGTTGGCGAAGGGCACCACCCGCGTGTAGTAATCGCCGGTTATGGAAATGAGCGGCCCGGTCTTGGATTCATCCACGGGGACTTGCCCCAGGGCGTGCAGGGCTTCCTCGAGGCCCTGTCCGATCTTGCCCTCGATAAGGGCGTCGCAGATCTTGCTTCGGGCCTCGATGTACATGGCTTCGGCCAGATAGCGCTCATGGGCGCGCGGCCGAATCCCCAAGTAGACCCGCGCGAGTGCGTCAAATGCGTTGACGCCTTCCCAGGCCCTGCGAATCAATTTAGCGGCTTGGCGTTCCGTGGCTCCGAAGGCCTGGATACCTTCTTGAAATGTGGGCGCCACGCGGAGCGACAGGTCCAGCTCCCGGCGAACCTTTTCCAGATAGATGGGGAACTCCCGCAGGCGGCAGGCGTCGGGGCTGATAACGTAAAAGATGCTTTTTTGCGCCACATTGTCGGGCAAGTCACGGCAAACCTTGAGGTAATCACCCAAGACCAAGGCGTAGGGGTGACATTCACCGCCTATGAGATGACTTCTCCCCAACTCCTCGGAATCTTTATTCGGTGGATCCAACACATGGGCGTCTATGTCGATGCTTTTGGCGGCGGCGGCAAAGGCAAAGGCGTGATCGGAGATGTAGGGGATAAAGAGGGTTTCCGCCTTGAACTTTCGCGTGCGCGCTCCTGATTGTACGGCTCTCCCGGGCGGGACGATATGAAACGCCGGAGTGGAGTCCCCGCCCTGTGGTCGGTCGTTGTGCGTAAGGATGAGCCGCGTCACTTTTGCGCGCTTTTTGCGGTCGCCTGAGCGCATCCGATCGAGGAAGGCCTCGAGTCGGGTAATCATTCCCGCAGTGGAGGAGTGCTCATCCATCTCGAGGGTGAGAAAAGGCTTTTGCCCAAATGCTTCACGAAGATGCCGGAAGGTAAACGCATCAGGCCCACACCCGTAAAAGGTAATGAATACGGGGAAAAGCCGGGGATCATGGGCAATTTCCGCCGCGATCATGGCCAAACGGCTTTGATACTTCCACGTGACGGGCCGTGGCGCTAGGCCGGGATCAAAAGGATACAAGTCCGCAGGTAGGGCCTTGACGCCGAGCTTTCTCAGGATGGGGCCGATATTCATGTTCAAGAAGGCGTCCGAGGAGTGATACGGTTTGCCGAGGATCACCACGGCTCGGCCATCATCGGCTAAGGACGCGAGGAAGTCTCTTCCCGCGGATTCCAAGCGAGTGTCATAGGCATTCTGGGCCTCGCACGCGGCCTCATACATCTCGGCGGCCTGTTTCTTGGAAAAACCCCGCGTGAGCGCCAGTTGGATGTGCTCATGTTTGAAAGAATCAGCCATAAGATAGTTGTTGACGATGGGCTCAATCCATTCAAAGTCGAAGGCGCCTTTGAAAAACCGCGACGACGCCTGAATATACGGGCAGTAACTCGATTTAACGTCCGGAGCTATCCTTTCATTCAGGATTGCAGGATTGAAAATTTTCTTGACGCCCTGTTCCTTTAGATAATGGAAATGTCCGGCAAGGGCCTTCATGGGGAGACAAGTTTCCACATTGAGGTGTTTGAGTCCCTTCAGGAACAGGGTTCGAGTGGATCGCGGGGCCAGGGTGAGCTTTACACCCAGGCTCTTCAGGAATTCGTGCCAGAAAGGGTAATACTCATAGACTTGCGGGACACGAGCCATTCCCCATACTTCCTCGAATACGTCGGCGGGAGGGAGCTCTTCCATGAACCTTTCCCGTAAGGAAAAGAAATCCCCCTTCTTGGGGCTGGTTTCGTGTGACTTTTCGAGTTCCCATTTGTCGCATAGACCGCCACTGAAAATGGTGCGTGAGGTGGTCTTGTACTTGGTGATACGGCACTGGTTCACGCAGCCGGCGCAGGAAAAGTGATCCTTTTCGATGTGGGAAGGATCACACACTACCCGCTGATCGCCTTTTGGTGTGAGATTTCCCGCCTCGAGCGCGTCCAATGCCTTGAGAGCGGCTCCGTAGGCCCCGGAAACCTTATACCAGGGGGGCACTGCCAGCTTGACGCCGAGAAATTGCTCGAATGCGGCCTTTACCGCAGGCGCTGCGGCGACTCCACCCAGGAACAAGGCCTTGCGTCCCACGGGTTTAGCGCTCATGGTTCGTTCGATGTAGTTCTTGACGATGCTTACGCATATCCCGGCTGCGAGATCTTCTCGTGAGGCGCCGTTATTTTGATGATGGACCAGGTCCGATTCCATGAACACGGTGCACCGGCTTCCGAGATCCACAGGCGCGCCGGCTCTCAATGCGGCGGCGCTGAACTCGGTTTCCATATCGAGATCGAGCTTGGCGGATTGCGCCATGAGGAAGCTGCCTGTGCCGGCGGCGCACACGCGATTCATCTCGAAGTCGGTGACGGCGCCGTTTTCAAAGCCTATCCACTTGCTGTCCTGGCCGCCGATTTCGATGACGCTGTCGATGGTAGGGTCAAACTCGAGGGCGCTGCGTCCCTGGGCGCTGATTTCATTCACGATGAGTTCACAATCCAGCAGTCTGCCGGCCAAATAGCGGCCGCTGCCCGTTATGGCGAACACATCCGGGGAAAACTCTGCGAGCCGTCCCATTACTGCGGTTAAGGTGTCCAGCGGCTTTGAGTGAGAGAACTCGTAGACCTCCCCCAAGATCATGCCTGTAGCGTCGATGACCACGCCTTTGACGGACACGGAACCTATATCGAGCCCCATGATGATGGGCGGAGTCGTCTCCCCCAGTCGTATGGGGTTGGGTCGCAGACCGCCGGCCGGGAGACTTGCCGATAACGGCTTGAAATGATGAACGTTCGAATGGATAATTGAGACCTTCTTGAGCGAGTCGAGGATCCGGCCCAAAGATAGGTCGGCTACCGAGCTTCGGGCTTGTGCGAGCCGCATACATCCCACAGCGCCCAGTTCCTTGAAGTGCGGGGGGATCACATAGGAGTCGGTTCCGAGCCCAAGGACTTTGGTGAAGGCCTCAACCACCGCGCTATTGCTCATCACCCCGCCTTGCAAGGAAACCAGAGGCTTGATGAGGTCGCCCTTGATAAGGGTCGAGACGTAGTTTCTCACCAGGGAAAACGCCAATCCCATGAGAATATCGGGGATAGTTGCGCCCTCTTGGGCTTGGTGGATCATGTCGGTTTTGGCGAACACCGCGCAGCGACCGGCGATGGAAGCGGGTTTTTCGCAGGAGAGCGCCAAGTCACCAAAGGACTCGATGGCTATGCCCAAGCGTTGGGCCTGCTCATCGAGAAAGGCGCCTGTACCGGCCGCGCACAGCTCGTTCATTCGGAACACCGGGATGCGGGGGGTGATTCCTCCCGACGGGGGCTCGATCTCCATGAACTTTGAGTCTTGGCCGCCTATCTCGATGATAGTGCGGATTGCGGGATTGACGGAGTAGGCGCCGGTGGCATGGGCGGTGATTTCGTTGATCGTGGGGATTCCGGTGATACGGCTAAGTAATTCTCGGCCGCTTCCCGTGACGAGGGCTCCGGCAAGGCGGATATCGCCGCACTCCTCGATAAGACGAGTAATTCCTCTATGGAGAGCGGGTAGAGGCCGCCCGTGGGTTCGCTCATAGATAGTGCGAGGGGGTCCGTCATCCACACTTAAGGATACATTCAGGCTGATGGACCCGCAATCAACGCCTAAATAACTGCTCATTGTTCGGAACCTTCCGGTATTCTGAATAATTCAAGGAATATTGGGGAGAACCTTTTTGAAAGAAGTTCCTCCCCAAACCCCTCTCCAAGAACAACCATGACTTATCGTCGCAACGAAGGAGGAAAGTATCCAATCATTTGAGATACTTTAGGATTAAACCCCCTGTATCCCCCTTGTCGGGGATGTACGGATACTACCCGACAACCCTTTACACGGAGCCGCCCCTTACCCCCGTCACAAAGGGTGTTGGGGGGGTTCAACTCCCATACCGAGAATCCTTCCATGTGGTCGTTGTACATCGTATCCCGGACGCGAGACTTCCACACGAACTTCTGCGATTGCCCCATCGCACTATAAAGTAGCAAAGCCCTTGGTGACGGTCCGGTCTCTTTTCACAGCGCTCGCATGAATTCAGGTCGTAATCGTGTTACGTCTTTTGATCCGAGAATGTCGTCGATCATAGCAAGGGTCCGCTCCTTATCCTTGGGCAATGCGGCCTTGACGGGTAAGTAATTGGAAGCGTGATTGGACCGAAAAACACAATGGGTAAACGACGATGTATCAATGATAGTGCGTAATTCTCGTATTAGGCCGAAGACATCCGGGAGTTTCATCTTACCGGCGGCGTGCTCCTCATGGAGAGGCGTGCCGGGTACGAGCATGACGCTCAGGGCGCCGACATAGTCCGGGTCGAGGTCCGTGAGGATACGGGCGGTTCCCAGGGCATGTTGTTCGCTGTATTGAACGCCGCCTATTCCGAGCAAAACCGTTACGGAAAGGAGGATGCCTGCGTCTTTGACTCGCCGGCCGGCTTCAACCAATTGCGCATAATTTGCGCCCTTCTCGATTTTGGCCAGGAGAAAGTCGTCGCCGGTTTCCACGCCCATATATATGATGCCCAGCTTTCGGGCGTGCAGCTCCTTGAGGTCGTCCAAGGACTTCTTGAGGATGTTCTTGGCATTGCCGTAGATCCCGATTCGCCGAACCGAGGGGAATTCCCGGTTCACCGCATCCAGGATCTCGATGAGGCGCCGCTGGGGAATACACAGAGCGTCGCCGTCGGCCAAAAAGACCCGCTCGACAGGACCCATACGCGAAGCCTCTTTGAGATCATCGACAATCTCGGAGAGCTTACGGATTCTGAACTGCCTGTCCCGGTATGTGCCGCAAAAAGCGCATTTATTGTGGTTGCATCCTATGGTGGCTTGAATAATCAAGCTATAGGCTTCACTGGGCGGTCTGTAGACTACGCCTTCGTATTTCACTTTGACCTACTCGTAATTAATTCCACTTGTAACAAAGGTTTCAAGCTGTTTTTTCGCCGGCCCAATTGTTTCGCCGTCGGCTCTCATAAAGATATAATAAACGAATTTCTCGCCTTCAACAAGGTAAAGAACTTTTTGTCTCGGAATAATAGGGCCATAGATGATGGGGATGGTTTTCCCCGTGTCGGCGTCATCCATTTCGGAGAGTCGCCAGCCCGGGGGGATTTCCGTATTTTCCGTGAAGCGCTTGCGGTTGCGGATATAAGTGGTCTGAAACGTGACTTTGTAGGCGTTTTTGCCCTTTACTGTAAGGTACGCCTCGGAATCTCCCCTGCGTATGACTTGGGCGTCGGGGAACAACGCAGCGTAATGTATGGCCAAATTTTTGAGGGGACCGGAGATGGGTTTTTTCCGCACCTCGATCAGAACGGAATCGTCGACATCGCCGAACTTTGCCGTTGAGTCGGTCGCCTCTATGGTGGGATAGGGTTCCTCGTTCGTGAGCTTGACGGGACGCGAGCCGACGCACCCCATGAGTAAAAGCGCCATAATCCACAGTGCGACGGGAATGGCGCAGAGCCGTCTCATACGAATTTGCAATCAAACAGGTAATATTGGGGAGAACCTTCTTGAAAGAAAGGATGAGTCCCAAGCGCTCTCTCAAACGTTGTGCAATTGCCGAAACCCACTATTATCAAGGAGAAAATGCCGCTTCCAGCGATTATCACGGATTTCTTAGAAAGAGGTTGGAAAAGCCTGCTTTGCAACAAAACCTCCGCAGATCTTACTTGTTTGAAAGCATATCGGCATGAATTCGGGCGCCGGCGTTAGCCGGACACAGAGCCGCCTCAAACCTGATGAACCAACTACAATCAATTTCGTATGAATCGCTTGAAATCCACCACCTTGTCCATGGGCGGCAGCGTTACTTCAGGGGCCGGTTGCTTGTCGGCGTAGGCCATGAAGACAGCCGTGCGCGCCTTCCGTACGTCGGTGTCTTTGGGATGGGTTTCCAGGTATCCCGTCAAGTCATTCACCGCATCGAGGAGATTGTCTCCCGATTTCTCTGCGCCGCCACCCCTGAGCAACAACTCGGCGCGGAGCAAGCGCACATATCGCATGGATGGGTCAAGGTCCAGGGCGTGCTTGTACATTTCAAGAGCCTTGGCGTCTTGAGAACCCTTTTGATACGCCATTCCCTTGAGCGCAAAGATTTCCGCGTCTTTCCGGTTGCGCTTAAGCGCTTCATCCAATAGGTCGACGGCTCTGGATACGGACAAAACTTCTTTTGCCGTTGCTATTCGAGCAACCATTGCCAATCCGAGATTAATGTCCACCTTTACGATCATGTCTTGTAACGGGGCCAAGTCCCGGGCCTGCTGGTAAAAATCTTTTAATTCCTTATAGATTCTTTCCGCATCTTCTATTTGGCCCTTCTTTTGAAGCTCGACAGCCTGGTCAAAAAGCAGCTTGAAGCATACTTTGGTATTTATGACGAAAATCCCCGGCATAGCCGTTTCATACCGGCGGCCTTTGACGTCGTGCGCCACGATCCGGGCTTCATACTCAGGGGCGATGGACCTGAACCCCCTTGGTCCGGGGACTCGGAAGGGAAGAACACGCCTCCCTGTCGCGTCTACCTGGTGTGGTTCCTTCTTGAGAGCGTCTCCGAGGGAAACCACGGTTTCCGGTACAATACCGCCTGAGCCGCTGCGTCCGCGGGCGCCGGTATCCTGGTATTTTTGCTGTTGCACTGCATATTTGGCCTTGTCTTCGGTGGCGACAAAGATAATCGAGAGATCCTTCAAGGGGTCGGTTGATTGTATGTCCGCCCGCAAAAAGAGGTCACGACCGGGACATAAGTTGATAATTGAGCGATCCTCGTCGAGCGTTTCCGTAATGAGCGGTCGGCCGATTTCTCCTTGGTACGCCTCGAATACGAGGGGTTTGGGCTCGAATGACCCTTCCAGCTTATCCGGAGTAAAGCTGTACCCGGCTTTACGGGGACTCACCGTAACGGTTTCATTCGTGGGATAATCCAGCTTGAATGAGCCGTCCTTTTCCGTGTGCGCACTGCTGATTTCGCTTCCGGCGGCGTCCGTCATGATGATTGCGGTCTGGGGCAGCCCTTTCCCGGAAGTATCGTTGACCGTCCCGGGCCGAAATCTCCCCACCCGGAAGTTCACTTTGGCTTGGGTCTTCTTTTCCCCTCGAGTAGCGGTCAAGGTGGCGGTGTATTCCCCTCGGTCGGGCTTGTCTTTGACCGTCAAGGCGCTTCCAAGGGGTTTAGGGGCTTTTGCCTTCTTCTCTTTGAGTTCCCATTTCAGGTCGGGCTTGCTACGACCCGGAGGCGCAAGTTCCGCCGCAAAGGTAATTTCCGTGTCCTTGTCGAACGCCTGGTTGTTTTTTGGTGATGTTATTTTGATGGATTGCTCGAAGGGAATCCCGGCGGCGCCTTCAAACGTAAGGAGTTCCTGAAGCTCTTTGGGAACCTTGCTCTTGACGAGGGCTTCAGGATCGCAAGCCCCCATAAAAAAAGAAGCTAATATCAATATGATGGAAAGGGAAAGGCTGGATCGCATGCTCGGCTCCCATGTGGGCTTAACCTATCGAATTCCCACGGAGATTACACCCAGCCTGAGTCCCCGTCAAGTTTTAGTGACGGTTGACCGTACGTGCCCCGGCCTTTCCTTCCCAGATTCATCTCCGTCATGATGGAGCGAGAAAGGGCAAACGGCGGGTGTGGACCGTAACTACGTACCAGCTTTTATCGGGCGCCTCTTGCGTCTTTTCCATAATTGCGCATATTTACCATAACTGATTCTCTCAAGTCTCCAAGCGAAGGAAAGATCAACCCTTTTATGTAAAATATGGTATACTTAAGGGACTTACTTCGCAACTCTCATCTTCTTCGAATCGGAAGGCGCTCATATGGCAAAGTCGGACCAGCCCAAGGCCTCTCAAAAAACCCGGAGCACAGGGGAAAATCTCCCCGCGCTCTGGTCGGACCCAAATCTCTTCAACTCGTTTAATGATGATGAGGGAGACGAGAAATCCATACTCCGGTATATCCATGCGATCCTCTATCGAAAATGGATCGTTGCGGGGATCTTCTCGGTCGCTTTGGGATTGGCCCTGTACTACGCCTCTTTAGTGACGCCGTTGTATACCTCGAAGGCGGTCATCGAGGTGGAAAAGGTCTATCCAAACACGTCGAATTTGGGCGAATTGTTTTCCTTTTTCGGGCAGTTCGATCTCTATTATCAAACACAATTGGAATCCCTTAAGAGTAGGGGGCTCATGGAGCGGTTCGTCAAGGACTTGAAAGCCGCAAACCTCATCCAGGACGATACCCCGGAAAGCGCTGCTCAAGCGCCGGAAAAGGCCGACGCCCCTCAAGATCGAAAGTCGGTTTTGGACAAGGAACGCAAAGTATCCGGCAGGATCAACGCCCTTGCCTCTTCATTGAACGTGACGCCCTTGCGGAATACGCAGCTCATACAGATCGAACTCACCGGCGCCGATCCTATAGCTACAAAGAAAATGCTGGATGTCTACATTCAGTCGTTTATGGCCGAGGATCGTCGCAAACGTGAAGAAATCGCATCTAAAGTTAAGGGGTGGCTCAGGAAGGAACTCTCGGAAACCGAACGGGTACTCAAGGATTCGCAAACTGCGTTACTCGATTTCACCAGGAAGAACGAAATCGTGTTTGTGAGCAAGAACCAGAACCAGGCGGTGTCGCTCTTTGAACGAGCCGGGGAATCCCTCATCCAGTCCAAGGACCAGAGGGTGAACCTGGAACTTATGGACAAGGAAAAAAGCGCCGTGCTCCCCCCGCAAATAGGGAACGACTATCTCCAGCGGCTCAAGAGCGAACTCGCGCAGCTTAAGTCCGAATACACCAGTCTGAGGGCCATTTATACGCCTGAATATCACAAGATGACGCTGCTCCAGAACAAGATTTCCTCATTGGAAAAGGCCATCGAGGAAGTGGAGAAGAACGCCCTCACCGAAGCCTTGGCAACCGCCAAGAAGAAGGAGGAAATTTCCTCCCAGGCGTACGAGCAGACAAAATCCACCGCATTGGAGATGAATTCGCTCCAGGTGCAGTACGAAATCCTCAAGAAGATGGTGGAGGCGAACAGCGCCGCCTACATCTTAATCCTGCAAAAGGCGAAACAAGCTGAACTCGACCACGGGTTTTCGGGACATAACATATCGGTTATGAGCGCCCCCAGCTTGCCCCTCACGCCTATAAACGCAAGTAAGAAAAAGATCATCATTCTCGGCGCCTTGATGGGATTGGTGGCGGGACTTGCGGTAGCCGTCGGTCTGGAACACTTCGACACAACCGCCTATACACCGCAGGAATTGGAAAAGCGCCTGAACGTGCAGATACTTGGGGTGGTGCCGAAGGTTAGGAACGAGCTGGGACAGGTGGATGAGTTCAGAAAACGTGAGGTAACGGACCCACGGGTGACCGCGGCGGAGTTTATGGCGCACAAATTCCCCAATGCTCCGTTTACGGACGCGGTGCGAGTGGTTCAAAACGCAGTGAACTCCCGCTTGCTGGATCCGTCGGCTCCGGCGGTGATGTGTATTTCCAGCGCCTTACCCTTGGAGGGCAAAACCCTCATCGCCATGGTAATGGGGACGGTGGTGGCTTCGGAAAAAAAGCGAGTGCTCATCATTGACGGCGACTTGCGACGGCCGCGGCTTCATCACCTCTTCCAAGCCGGGACACGGGACATCGGCTTGACGGATCTCATCACCGGTAACAGCTCAGAAATCAAGGACGTCATCCACAAATCCACCATCCCGGGGTTGTATTATATGACGGCGGGCTCTCCTACGGATAATCCCGTGGCGCTCCTGAAGTCGGAGAAGGCGAACCAGATCTTCCAAGCGTGCAAAAAGGCCTTCGACTTAGTGCTGTTTGACGCTCCGCCCGTGTTGGGGCTGGTGGACGCTTCCATTTTGGCGTCGTATTCGGACGGTATGATCCTCGTGGCGAAGGCCGGCCAAACCCCCTTAGATGCGCTGCGTCAGGCCAAAGAGTCCATCCAAAGAAGCCAAGGCCGACTCTTCGGGATAGTGCTGAACATGACCGACAAGGCCTCGAAGCGTTATCACTATGGGTATGGCTATGGGTACGGATACGGTTACGGCTATCATGAGGATAAGAAAGACCGTCGAGCGTAAGAGGCGGCCATTGAGAGGTTTTCGCTAAGAAAGCCCTCATTCTCATTCTCCGGGGTGAGATTTCGGTCGAGCGATGTGTTCGATACGCCGATTTATGTCCGAGCGGGTTATGGGGCAGGTGAGACAGCTTCAGGCCCGGTGAACCACTACTCAAAATCAGCCGAACGAGATTTGTCTTTTTATCATTCCCTCTGAACACGACCGCATGGTATAATTAGGTAAGGAAGCGTTCCTCTTCGCGAATGACTTTCGGAGGATCCCACCATGAAGGACGAACGTCTCGTCGTGAATCCGTTCTTTATTCTGAGCCCCAAGCTGGACTCGGAAGCGGAAAGATTACAAGATCTTCACAACTCCCCCGTCTCGGATTCCCTTTCCCCGGAACAAGGGCTGCTGATAATGATCAGCAAACTCATCGAGATCAACCGAATTCTCTCCAAAGCCGTGGTCTTGGTGGACGATGATCTACTTGCCGCATGTGAAAGGCTGTGCGATGAGGTGCATCAACAGGAGGAACTGGTAACGAGCAATCTCGTGCAGTCGTGCAACTCAATCGGACAAAACCTCTTTCGGCTGGTGGTGCGCTTCCCGTGCCGCTTGGAACGCATCGGGGATATGTTTCAGAACATGCTGACATGTTGCCGAATCAAACAAAAGAACGGCATTCCCTTCAGCGATAAAGCGCTGGGGGATTTGGCGCAAATCTTCGGCCTGACCGGTGAAATGCTCATCAATATCCGGGATTCCCTCATGATTCGGAACAAAAGCCTGCTCAAGCATATCGCTTCCGAACGAGAACGTGTCATGCGCCTCTTAGAAGAAGCCCGGTTCGGCCACTGGGACCGCATCGAAGCAGGATTCTGCGCCCCCGCCGCTTCATCGCTGTATCTTGACATCCTGGACTCCTTCACCGCCATTAACCAGTACATCGGCAAAATAGCCGACAGCCTCCTGGACATTGACAAAACCCAAGAACAACCCAAAACCTTCGAAGCGTAAATAAGGACTTGGGGAGGACCTTCTGGAACGAAGGTTTCTCCCCGCGATATACGTCTTTGACGTCGGAGCCCTTCAGCAGCCATGAAATACGGCTTCATACCAGCCAGGATTTGGTCCCTAACGCCGGCTAAGGTGGTTCACAAGCTAAGACGAGAAGCCGGCTTGTTGCGGCGCCGTTTTGCCGATAGCCGAAGGCTCACCTACGCAGTAGGTTACTCAGGCCGACTTGTGATCCCCCTCGAAACGTGTGTCCCTGAACCGCTGCGAACACATGCGGAAACACTCGCTCGTCTTTCACGTCGGTATGTGCGCCACGAATTCGACATCTTGGGGTCGGGGTGGAAGAAATGGGCCGCCCCTGGGGCTCGCTCCGGATCATGGGGGATTGTCCTCCATGAAGCCGGCGAGACGGCCGCTTCTATGAGCGCCGAGACCATGCGGGAATCCGAACGACTCTTGGGGCTCATTGACCCGGACTATCAGAGGATGCCCTGGCGCACCGACCTGAACGCCGGGTACACGTGGCCCCGAGGCCAACACTATTCTCTCGTGCGCTTCGGGTTTCAGCCTGGGCTCGACATTAAGCGGCCGTGGGAGTTCAGCCGTATGCAATATCTCCCCACGCTGTCCCTGACGTATGGGTTGCTCCGTGGGGGGCTTCTGTTACGACTCAGTCACGAGGCCATAGTCCACGAGTACAAGGACGCCGTCTTGGATTTCATGGCCGACAACCCGCCCGGTTACGGCCCTAATTGGGCCTGCGCCATGGAAGTGGGTATTCGCGTAGTGAATTGCCTCACGGCCTATCGGCTCCTTAAGGCGTACCAGGCTGTTTTCGATGAGGAGTTCGAGGAGATTCTTTGCAGGTCGGTCTACGAGCACGCGAGACACATCATCAACAATCTCGAATACAGTCCTGATTTTGCGGGCAACCATTATTTGGCGAACATAACGGGATTGCTCTTTGCCGCGGCGCACTTGCCTCGCTCCGATGAGGTTGACGCATGGTTAGGCTTCGCTGTTCAGGAACTCATCGCAGCCACGCAGGCGCAGTTCCTAGCGGACGGTCTGAACTTCGAGGCGTCGCTCTGCTACCATAGGTTCTCCGCTGAAATGGTGGTCTACGGGACGGCCCTGACGCTGGGTTTGAGCAACGAGAAAAAGGCCGCGCTTAGGGAATACGGCCATAGAGCGCTCAAAATCACGCCGAGGCTCCGGCCTTCGCTTGCGCCTGATACGGAGATTCCGGGGACTACGGACCTGTCGCCTTTTCCACCCGAGCATTGGGAGAGGCTCCGGAAGATCGCTTGGGCGTCCGCGGAGGTCTTCTCCTGCTTCGGGAGGATCCCCCAAATCGGGGACAATGACGGCGGCCGGCTCTTAAAGCTCATACCCGTGCAGCGGATTGGGTCGGAATGCCCTGCGCCTACGTCGGCATGGGATTACTCTGAACCAGGCGCTCCCCGAGACGAAGAAGATCACTTGGACGCCTCGCCGCTCCTTGATGCGTTCGCAGGGCTCCTCCAGCCGCCGGCCGGCTCGCATGAGGCCCCGGACACTCAGGTCGTGCGATTTTTAGCCCGTGGAGCGCACGCGAATATTCCCTTGTCGTCTCCCGGCGGAAACAGACGCTCGAAGGCCGGTGACCCCCAACCTGCGGTAATTTTTCCCGATTTCGGGGTGTTTATCCTGGAGAACCGCGGCCTGCATCTTATCATACGGCTCGGTCCTGTGGGTCAAAACGGCCGAGGAGGTCACGCCCACAACGATCAGCTCTCGTTCGAGCTATGGTGTCACGGCGCGCCTGTGCTGGTGGACCCAGGGACCTATTGCTACACATCGTTCCCTGAGAAGCGCAATCTCTTCCGATCCACGGCCATGCACAACACCGTGACCCTCGAAGGCAAGGAACAAAATCCCCTCGAACAGGGGATTTCCGTGCTTTTTCGCCTGACCGACACCGTGCAGCCCCAGCTCGTGGAG
>JBBRBO010000053.1:0-23007 GCA_038205805.1 Desulfomonilales bacterium | reverse complement strand
TCGCTTGATCAACTTGAGAAAACGCTCTGCCGATCACTCAACAAACTGGAACAAAATCCCAAACTAGTGAAGTCAATGACAAATTTCCCTTACTTGAGAGTTACCTGAAATGAAACGAACTGGTATTAACCAGTTTTTCGGCCAGATCGGCGGTGAGGAAAAAGCCGGAACGGCGCCTCTCACCCATACGAATGCGATTGGTCCGGGACTCGCTTTAAAGACGAACTTTGGTGACAAAGCCCAAGTAGTAGGCACGGTGATATGTGGAGATAATTACTTCGCTGAAAACCCTGAGCAAGCAACACGGGAGATAATCGATCTAATTAGAACCTATGATCCGCATCTAGTAGTGGCCGGACCCGCTTTCAACGCCGGCAGGTATGGTCCGGCGTGCGCTGCGGTTTGCAAAGCCATGGAAAAAGAGTTGAAAATCCCCGCAATAACCGGGATGTTTCCCGAGAATCCAGGGTGGGAACTCAATCGAGGACAATTTCTCTGCGTAGAAACAGGACCATCCGCCTCCGGGATGCGGCAAGCCATGGAAAAGATAGCTGATCTTGGCCTGCGACTTGCCTCGGGTCTGGAGATTGGTCCCCCAGATCAGGAAGGCTATTTGCCCAAGGGAATAAGGAAAAATTACCGAACCGACGAGATCGGCGCCGTCCGCGCCGTAAACATGTTACTGAGAAAGATTCGCGGAGAAACATTTGTGACGGAATTGCCTATGCCCGACTTTGACAGGGTTCAGCCTGCCGATCCGTTAACCGACCTACAGTCCGCCACAATAGCTCTTGTCACTGAAGGAGGAATTGTTCCCAAAGGTAATCCTGACAGACTCGAATCGGCTAGAGCAACAAAATACCTCGTCTACAGTGTAGCCGAAAAGGATGATTTGACCGGAACGGAGTTCCAGTCAGTCCATGGCGGTTACAGCAACGTATTCGCAAACGAAGATCCCGATAGGGTAGTGCCCTTGGATGCGCTCAGGTCATTGGAACGAGAGGGCAAAATCGGGAAAGTGTATCCTCGTTTTTTCACCACCACAGGTAACGGCACGTCATTGGAAAATGGACGCGCATTCGGCAAGGAAATAGCCGATCTTCTGCTGAAAGATTCAGTTGACGGAGCAATTCTAACATCCACCTGAGGGACCGGCACTCGTTGCGGCGCAACGATAGCGAAAGAACTGGAGCGTGCCGGCATCCCCACAGTCCAAATTTGTACTATTACTTCGATAGCTAAAGCTGTGGGCTCCAACAGAATTCTCCCGGCATTCGCCATACCGCATCCTGTAGGTAATCCCGAGTTGAGTATGGAGCAGGAGCGGATTCTCAGGAGAAAACTAGTGGACAAAGCTCTTGGGATTTTACAAACACCTCTTGATGAGCAGAAAATATTCGATGAATCCCAATAAAGAACACAAAAACACCCACAAGATGCCGGAAAAGGCGCCTCGCGGATGCACCTGGAGGAAAGAAATGGACTACCCAGTGGTTAAGGGAGTGTCCTACATCTTGGCTCACACGCCTGATCTTGTACGCTACGGATCAAAGCCGGCTCGGGAAATACCGAAAGACCCGGAGCTGGAAAGCAAGATCAATTCCCATCTACGAAGCTATGAGGAAGCGCTCGTGTATCCTCCCCATCAAGTGTTTCTCGGCGCCATGCGACCCGACGATCTCTGGAATACAGCAAAGCCTTGGTTTCATTATCCTGTGGCGGGCGCCGAACGATATACGCCCCATGGCGAACTCATGCCCGAATCCGAGTTTTACGGGCTCATGAAAATCGTCGATGATTTTGAACTTATCTTCTTAGAAGACCGATTCACGGAAAATATCACCGAATCGTTACAACAACATCCTCTAATCAACGAAACGGATATACAAGCTCTGGGGAAAGGAGTACCCGCCGATCTTATCAAAGAAGAGATCGGTAAAGGAGCTCTGCCGATGTACTTGGGCGACGAAATAGTCGGCTGCATGAGAGTCGGTCACGATGAAGATGAAAACTTGAGCGCCGCAATTCTGTTGGAAAACCTAGCGTGCAAAGCTTCCGGCGTACTTGCCCTGCGACATTTGATTTCAAAATTCGTTCACGATCCACTTGCAATTGATTACGTCATGAATTGCGGGGAAGAAGGAGTGGGCGATCGTTACCAGCGAGGCGCCGGTAACCTGGGAAAAGCGATAGCGGAAAAAGCCGGTTGCTTAAATAGCGGCGGGGCTGATGTCAAAGCCTTTTGCTGCGCTCCGATGCACACGATGATTATAGCCGCTAGTTTAGTGCAGTCCGGCGTTTTCAAGAACGTCGTTGTCGTAGGAGGCGGCGCACTCGCCAAATTGGGGATGAAGATGAAGGGGCACCTGTCCAAATCCATTTCCATCATGGAAGACGTCCTTGGCGCATTTGCCGTTGTCGTGAGTCGGAACGACGGAAAAAACCCCCAGATCAGGTTGGACACCATCGGCAAGCATGAGATCGCCGCATCCTCTTCTCAGCAAGCGATAATGGAGTCGCTGGTGACCAAACCTTTAGAAAAGGTGGGCTTGAAAATTACGGATGTCGATAAATTCGCTACCGAAATGCACAATCCGGAAATAACCGAACCGGCCGGCAGCGGCAACGTTGCAAGGAGCAATTATAGGATGATCGGCGGTTTAGCCGTAATGCGCAACATGATACGCCCTGATCAATTGGATGAGTTCGAGAAAACGCGAGGCATGCCCGGATTTTCGCCCACGCAAGGGCATATTCCGTCCGCTCTCCCGTTTCTCGGACATGCCAGAGAGATGATTATGAACGGAGAAATAGTCCGAGCCATGTTTTTGGGAAAGGGAAGTCTCTTTCTGGCGAAAATGACCAAGTTGTCCGACGGGATGTCTTTTATCCTGGAAAAAAATACATCAAACGGAGATACGCACAATGCTGCTTGAAACGACTAAAGACAGCTTCGAATCCGACGTTACATCGGCCAAGGGCTACGTGCTTGTTGATTTCTGGGGACCGTCTTGTGTGCCTTGTTTAGGACTCATGCCGCATGTCGAAGCCCTTGCGGAGGAAAACAAATCCAATTTGAAGGTCGTCAAAGTCGATGCGAGCAAGAATCGGCGTTTGTGTATCGATCTTAAAGTAATGGGGCTTCCGTCATTCTTGTTATTTGAAGACGGCAATGAAGTGGATCGTTTGTCGGGAAAAGAATTAACCGCGGAACAGGTGCGTGAGTTCATTAAGAAACACGTCTGAGGATCTCGATAGAAAAAAGGAGGACCAGCCGATGCTGAAAGGTAAAAAAGTCATTTGTATAGGTGAACGTGACGGCATCCCAGCTCCCGCAATAGCGGAATGCGTAGAGAGCGCGGGAGGGCAGCCCGTAGTCGCTTTGACGCAGTGTTTCGTCTGAACGGCTGCCGGAGCCATGGATCTGGAAGATCAGGGCATAATCAAGAAGGCTGTGGATGAAAACAGCACGACTGATCTGGTCGTGGTTTTGGGTTCTCCCGATGCGGATAGCGCCGGGATTTACGCCGAAACCGTCACGACCGGTGATCCCACTTTCGCAGGTCCATTGGCCGGAGTCTCGTTGGGACTCCCCGTGTATCATATCCTTGAAGATCAGATCAAAGAACTTATAGATCCGGAAGTGTATGAACGCCAAGTTGGAATGATGCAATTTGTCCTTGATAAACAAGCTATTGTGGATGCAATGCACAAATACCGCGGCTAGTAAGTTGGGCTTTCGTAGCCATCCTGTAAGGTGGTTGAAGGAGACTGTGCGCAACGAAAGCGTCAATCACTTGGAATCACTACAGTGTGGGGTTAGGAAGAGAGAGACATCTCTCCTCCGGGTTCACCGGGCATAGAGCCCCCCCTCCAGCCTGGTGAACCATTACGGTTAAGGGACGGCCTAATGAGCTGTCCTTTAACTATTTTATGGCAAAACTTCTCCATTTTTGGTAAGTTTCCGAATAGTTCCCCGGAGGGGAGGAATTGTTCGGGAAGTGCTACCAGTAACTTCTTTCGTTCCCGCCAAGACCCCTCTATCTGAATTGTTCCACCAGGAGTGGATCGTTGTGTTAAGAGAACTGGACCGCAATTCACCGATACCCCTATATTTTCAAATTAAAGAACAGCTCCTTGAATTAATTCGTAAGCCGATTGAGAATCCTACAGGGGAACCGCCGAAGCTCTTACCCGAAGAACAATTGAGCAAAATTTTCGGGGTAAGCAGGATGACGGTGCGGCAAGCAATCAATGAATTAGTTAAAGAAGGGGCAATTCATCGTATACGGGGCAAAGGTACCTTCGTCTCAAAATCACGAGTGCGCGGTCAACTCAATGAGATCGAAAGGTTTGTCGATGAGTGGTCTCAACAAGTAAAACAAATTAAGGTAGTGGTCCCGATACTTGATATACGGCCGATTCCGGTGGAATGGGCGCCAAAATTGGGAATACCGGCAGGTTCCGCATCTCTTTATATTCGACGTCTCCGGTATGTGAACGATGCGCCCTTGGCGCTGGATGAGCGCTATTTACCGGCAGAGTACATCGATATAATCAGCGCCGAGGACGTAATTAAAGAATCCATCTTCTTAACTATTGCACGCCGGGGAAAGATGACCATCGAACGAGGGGACTACGAAATCGGCGCCACGGCGGCAATGCAATACCAAGCTTCTCTATTAAGCGTCAAGAAGGGTAGTCCTTTGTTGGCGAGAAAATTAGTGATCTACGCTGTTCCCTTGAAGCCGTTACTAACCGGATGCTCTTATTACCGCTCAGATTCCTTTTTCTATTCCATTTCGGTGCATCCGGGGACCAGCTAGCCACTTATAGAAGAATTTTGCCAAATGAGCGCCCCTACTCTGTTCTCCTCATAGTTTCCTTGTGTGGCAGGCCGTCAATTCAAGGTCCTCTCCTCTCCCTCGCCTTCCAAGAGCCGCGAAAATGCGCTATCTTTACCTTCCGGACATGATATGAGGACACGCTCCCGCAGCTCCCCAGCGGCGATGCAGATGCGACCGGGATCGCCCCCGCAGGCGCCCCTCGCGTGGCTACCGCAACCCTCTACCGTGCGACGCCCCGTTCCCCGGTCCCAACGGCAATCCCGGAGACCAGGCGAGTCACGCCGGAGAGGGAAGCAATCCACATAGTGGCTTTCATTCGACGCCGAGCCGGAGCTATTCCCAGCGGCGCCCCATTCCAGGAACGAGAATTCATGACAAGTGACGCCCCTAAAGATTACTGGCGATGGTCCGAGACACATTGGGTGAGCGAGGACACGCCCAGCGCTCCGCCCGAGTTCGTCACGGTGGGCATAGATGTGGGTTCCGTGAGCGCTCAAGCGGTCATTCTGCTCGATGGGCGGCTTCACGCCTACGCAAACGTGCGAACCGGGTCGAACAGCCCTGAAAGCGCTATTAGGGCCTTCGAGATCGCCGCAACCCAAGCCGGAATCCTTCGGGAAGACGTGAACTACTGCGTGGGAACCGGGTATGGCCGCATTCAGGTTCCGTTGGCAAACCGCACCCTTACCGAGATAGCATGTCACGCCCGCGGAGCCAACTACATCTACGGCCCGCAAGTGAGAACCGTCCTGGATGTGGGCGGCCAGGACGTGAAGGTCATTCGATGCGACGAGCGCGGTAAGGTCATCGACTTCCTCATGAACGATAAGTGCGCCGCCGGCACCGGCCGCGGCATGGAGGTCATCGCGGACCTGCTGTCCGTCCCCATTGAAGAAGTGGGGGAACGCTCGTTCATGATTTCCGGGGAACCACCTACCGTATCGAACACCTGCGTGGTCTACGCCAAGTCCGAAGCCGCTCTGTTGATCCGTAAGGGCCACAGCGTAAACGAGGCCCTGGCCGCCTACTGCGCCGCAATGGCGGACCGCATACACACCCTGCTGACGAGGATGGGTGTGGAACCCGCGCTCGCGGTCACCGGCGGTATCGCCAAGAACACCGGGGTAATACGCCGCCTCACCAAGCGACTCGGGATAGCCCCCCTCGAGCCCCAATGGGATTCCCAAATAGCCGGAGCCCTCGGAGCCGCCCTGTTTGCCCTGGACTCCTGCCGCAAGACCCGTTCGCCCGCGGCCTCATAAGCGAGCCCCTATTTTAACTTGTTTTACGAACGCCTTTCGCTGTAAAAACGACCGGAAGAACGTCACCGTTCACCACGAATGGGCCAACCGCTTGGAAGTACGATGGGATGTCCGGGCGCAGAGCCGTCTCTACGCTGGTGAACCATTACAGAAGAACAATCGCGGCGTTCAAGTTCCGATCGCCGATTAGTGTGACACATGGTAGTCTTAAATGGAATATTGCCTATCTTCGGGCTCATAGGGCTGGGACGACTCCTCATGCGCTTTGGGATGATCGACGCAGCGTTTCTCAAGACATCTGATTCCGTTGTGTACTTTGTGTTCTTCCCGGCTCTGCTCTTCTGGAAGATCGGCAAGCAATCTCCTGAGCGCTTCATCAATTGGTCGCTCATCGCGGCGGCCTATTGCACAATTGTGTGCGTGTTCGTCCTGAGCTTGCTCTATGCGAGGCTCTCAGGAATGGATCACCACAAGGTGGGCTCGTTCTCCCAAACGTGCTATCGCTTCAGCACGTACATCGGAATGGCTCTCATAGCGAGCGTATGCGGAGATGTAGGGGTTCTGGAATTCGGGGTCTTAATCGGATTCGTCATCCCCTTCATTAATGTGCTGGCCGTGGTTTCGCTTATATATTTCGGCGGTAGAGACGCCGACTCCTCCAACGGAACAGCGGTTTTCATCAAAACCGTGGCGCTCAACCCGCTGATCATCGCATGTGCGGCGGGGCTGCTCTACTCGCGGCTGAACACGCCGTTTCCCCCTTACGTTGACGGCTTCTTTGCGTTCATGACGTCACTTGCGCTCCCCTTGGCCCTTATAGCGGTGGGAGGGTCACTCACGCTGGGGAAGCTCCGGGGCGGTCTGGGGGAATCCTTGCCGGCTTCGATCATCAAGCTGGTGGCCATGCCGCTCATCGGCTATGCGTGTCTGCGCCTGCTGCGGGTCGGCGGCGACGCCTTTAATCCGGCGATGATCTTCTTTGCGCTGCCCACCTCGCCCACGACGTACATCCTGTCCGCGCAGCTCAACAGCGATGTGGACCTTGCGACATCAGGGATTATCGTGTCCACGCTCTTGTCCGTCGTTACGTTGACCGTGCTGTTGCTCCTGCTGTTTTGATCCCGCTGTGCGATGTAAAAACAAACGCGGGGGGCCGGCGCAAAGGGGAATGGCAGATTAAATTTGCGAAGATAAGACTATGACTGACATTCGCGAGTTTCTGCCGATCTCTTGCAACGGAGCAAAACACCGTGACCGATCACAGGCGCCAAGTAGTATTAGACTACGGGCATTTCAAGAAATGGGCTGATGACCTTAATTTTCCCTTCCATAAGGCATACTACATGAATTCTCGAATGCCTTATTTCACCTTAATCCACAGGAGTCTAACCGTCTCGGGGCCGAGGTTCGCCCAGTTGCTTGGGATGTCCGAGGACAGGCAGATTGTGTCCCCGGCTTCCAGCTTGTAGACCTGCTTGTCAATGGTGACCTCGATACGGCCGGCGAGGACATGCCCTATTTCCTCACCCTTGTGCATGAAGAAATGCGCGGAGGTTTTCACCTCCCCGGCGAACTCGATGAGGTACGCCTCAGTTCGGCTCAGCAGATCCACGGGGGTAAGCAACTTCACGCTGATCCTGTCCGACGAGATGTCGGGGAGCTTCACCTCGGAGGCCTCGCCGGCAGTGAACACCACTCGCTTGCCCGGACTACGCCCTCCTTGAAAGAGGGAACTAATCTCCACGCCCAGTACTTCGGCTATCTTCACTAGGGCCGGCAATGACGGGTAAATGAGAGCGCCTTCCACCTGAGAGATGGTGCTCGGGGTTACTCCCACCTTTTTGGCGAGTTCAGTCTGCGACAAACCTCGCTTCAGCCGTACTTCCTTGATGGTAAGACCTAGATCCAGCGGGCCGGAACTCTTTTTTTCATTCTCGAAGGTGATTTCCGAGTTTCTAGTCCAATAGTTGTGTTGCTGGTGGAGATTGTCACCACTGCGGTTTTCGGCCTTGATAATATTGAGCGACGTCGAGCCCCGTTTGATGGAGAGATCTATCACCACTTGCGCGATTTGGTTGATTTGCGCCCGCGCCTTGGGTGAATGCGCGTTGCGTTCCATAACCCAATAGGCGACGGTGTTCAGCTCGTAAAGCCGTGGGCATGCGTGCACATAGAATGCCGTCACATACTCTTCGCCACCCCAAAGTTCCTGAATCCCAGTGATGCTCTCAAAGACCAGCCGCACGTCGGTATCGTATCGCGCTACTAGGGCATAGAGTTCATCCATGACTTTTTCAACTAGCTGCGGTTTTTTCACGCAGATGATCTCACAGGGGCGTTCCGGGGTCGGTTGGGCGTAAAACCGCAAAAACACATCGGAACCGGCGCCCTTACCCCAGGTGAAACAGTCCAGGATGGTAAGATTCAGGTTCTCAGCGAGAGGGCCGAGCTTATCCAGAAGATTGCGTGGAGAGCGGTCGAAGCTGATGTAGATGACCGGCTTTTGTTCCGTTTGGGACGCTTGGATGAACTTGAGACAAAATATGGATGCGAGACTGCCGGCGTCGTCATACCAGATGACGTTATCGCCGATGAAGAGCCCCCCAAGGAGCGTATCCAGATACGACACTCCTGAGGTAATTTTCTTATTCGTAGGAGTAGGATGGGACATGGGCTGTAGGAATTCATCCCCTTCACGACAACGCGTGGGACGCTCCGTTTTCCCCACATGAACCCGCTGTCGTTGCCGTAACTAGCTTTCGGTTCACCGAGCATAGAGCCCGCTCCCATTAGGTGAACCGTTACAGGCAAAGTATATAGCCTTCGGTCACATTTTGCCATAGGTTTGCCTAAAGAACGTGAGCAGCTTGTTAAATAGCATACTTCCACGGAAGTAGGTGACGTCGGCGCCCTTAGAAGAAAACGTTAATAAGCCTTCCCGCAGACAAGGAAAAAAGGGTGATCTCGTAAGATCACCCAATTATTGCAAACGTTTACTAATTTCCGCGTGACGCCGACGTTACTAATTATGCGATTTACGTGGTTGCGTTCAATAACTACGCTTTTATAATTTGTCGTAAATCTAGTTGGGTACGGCGTCTGTTCTTATCAGCATGGTAGCAATTTAAATCGAAAGCTATTTGATTATCGGTTTCAGTTCCGGACGCATAGGATGCTCCACCCCAGTAACTACGGCTTGGAGGACTTCCCTGGGCAAATCCGCTTGGGGAGAAGGTTGCTTGGTCACATCCGGCGCCGGGGCCTTTTCCTGAGATTGCGGGCCAGTCTCCTTCTTGGCCGCCTCAGGGTTTTCCATGGATTGAGTCATCATTGTCATTGATCCCTCCAGCATTTGCGACCATGCGTTCAGACTCATATCCATCGTGGAACGAACAACGTTTATAAAGGGGTTCCAGGCTTCCAACATAGACTGGTAATCCATAGGCCATCCGCCGCCGGAGATAAATTTGCTCCAGTATTCTTGGGTGTTCTTGTTGATTTCCTCGATGTTCTTGCTGATGTTGTCCATTCCTCTTGGTTGCTCCTTACGCATGGATGGAGGGAACGCCCCTATCCATCATAAATCCTTTTTCACGGCGACGGCCTCATTCCGATTTCTTCAAGCAAGCGGTGTGCCATATTTCGCTGAATGCTCCAGCGTTGACGTAATTCAGCTACTTGCGTTGGTCGGAACCCCGTCTGATGGCTGTGCCCAACCCTTTGGGTTTTTGCTCAAGTCTTGGAGGCACGGGTTTTTTCCCCTCGACCAACGGCAATCAATTTATTTTTCAGCAACATAGCTGAAGAGGTTTTGGGCTTTTTTACCCCGGAGGCTCATGCCGTGGGTTTTTAGCGCACGGGGCTCGCTTAAGCAAGAGCCTTCCTGCCGGAAAGCCGCCCTCCAATCCTACAACTGTGATAACGAATTCGTCCCAAATCGGCGGTTCATACCAATGTGCTGTCGAACGAGGAATATAGGTGAAGGACATTTTTGTAAGAGCAGGTTTCTCTAACTGCTATGAAAGAATGTTTAAATGCACCGCAAGTGGCTTTTTCTCCTCAAAAAAAGCCACTTGCGGCTATTTTGAAAGTTCTCGGAGAGGGGTTTGGGACTCAACTTTCTTTCAAGAAGGTTCTCTCCAATATTACTTCTTCTATTGCGCATTCGTATCAACCCCGTCGCTCGCTGAGAGCCTTGTATACTTCCACATATGTATTCACAAGCGCCGACCAATCGCGGTTTCTTTCCACCCAGGCTCTCCCTTTGGCGGCCAGATCCCGCCGCTGCTCGTCATGGGTAAGCATGTCACGGAGCTTGTCCGTAAGATCTTTGACGTCTTCAGCGGCAAAGTAGCGCCCGTTTTCGCCCTGGATGACGATTTCACGATGACCGCCGATGTCGCTCACCAGAAGCGCCCGCTCCATTGCCATAATTTCCATAGGTTTCAGCGGAGTCACCAAGCGAGTCTCGCGGGTGTCTCGCCGAGGTAGGGCCATAACATCACAGAGTTTGTAGTACTCATCCACCTCACTGTGCTTCACCTTGCCCGTGAAGACGGCGCGGTCGCCGACACCGCCCTCTTCCACGATTCGCCTGAGTGTCGGAGTGAGTTCTCCGTCCCCCACCAGGAGCAATCGCACGTCCGGCAGTTCCGGGGCGAGGCGCACAAAGGCTTGAGCCAAGAGATCCAACCCCTCATATGTGAAGAACGAACCGATGTAGCCGATAACCTTGCAGTTTCTCAGCCCAAGGCGCTCGGACAAAGCTTCGGAAGGATCGCCCGGTTGGAAGCGTGTCACATCCACGCCATTGGGCGCCAAGAAGATCCGTTGGTCGGGCACGCCGCGCTCCATCATTTCCCTGCGGAGGGCCTCGCTGATGACGCAGACCTTATCCGCATTACGCGCTGCCAAAGTCTCAAGGGAGCGCACCCCTCTGTAGCGGAGCGACCGCGTAGACAACCTGTGCCTGCTGGTGTGGGAGTCTTCCCAGAGGCCGCGAATCTCATACACACTGGGGGTACCCAGGCTACGCCCCACCGCATCGCCGATGAGCCCACAGGTGAAGGGGGAGTGCGCATGGATCACCGCCGGCCGATACGTGCGTGCAATTGCGACGGTTCTCATCAAGAGAGCGGAGTTCTGCACGATGCGCAACGCAGACCGAAACGCGCCTTGGTCGTCCACTTCGACGCTGGCCGGCAGGAGCGCCCCGGAGGTGCGAAAGTAGCGGATCCCGTCCAAGGTTTCGCTCTGCTCGGCGTCCAGTTTTCCTGCGGGCGCCTGCGAGGGCGAGGTTATTACCATAGGTTCAAGGCAGACGGCAAGCTGGTTGTTGACGATCTCGCGGCTGCGAATGGCGTAACCGTGCGTGCCTGGTATGGACCGATGAAGTATGTGCAAGATACGCATGTGAAACCTTGTTTCGGCCCTGGGAAGCATTTGTGATCGTTCACCCTGGCTTGGAGCGGCTCTGCGCCTTATAAAAACCGGGGCGCCCTCTAGTGATGGCAGGGACTCTTCTTTGGGGCGCAGAACACCCTTGAGCTTTGGGAATCCTTTCAAGAAATTTTGGTTATTTCTTGAAATACATATTGCCACAGCCCTTTCTTATAGAATATAATATAGGATTATTATGTCAAGCCAAAAAAGTAAAATACCTATTGGTGCGGCTTAGCGACGTTCCGGCCCATTAATATGGGCGTAAAAGCCACATATCCCACGTATGGGCGTACATTCCCCGCACCCTTTCCCCTCTTCCTGATACCGACGCCTGATCGAAGTACACTCGGGAAGAAGCTTCTCGAAAGAAATGTCTCCCCCAAGACCGCTCTAATACCAATGCGCAGCCAAAGAAGTAATATCGGGGAGAACCTTCTTGAAAGAAGGCTCCTCCCCGAACCCCTCTCCAAGAACTTTTAAATGTCCGAAACCGGCTTTTCTCAAGGAGAAAAGGCCGATTTCGGCATATTAAACATTCTCAGATAGACGTCGGAAAAACCTACCTTCCCAAAAAGAGTCTTCACCAATGTTACTCGTTGGAAAGCACTTTGGTATAAGAATGATAATGACGTATCGTTCACAACCAAGGGATGAAAAGGCGTCGATATATATATCGGTCGTTGGGAACTTTCATGCGAAATGACGACGTAAATTACAGAGATCTCCACTTAGCTGAGCGGCTACGTTCTGTATGGACCGCAGAAGGGAAATTCATCCACAGATGTCGCAGATGAACGCAGATTTCAGAAACGCCAATGCACAAAACGGTTGGAATCGTTCAGTAAGAACATTAAAAGTATATAGAAGCACGTACGTGGTGGTTCGGAAAGGAGATGAATCTCCCCTTCGGCTCTTACCGGGCGCGGAGGCGTCTCACGTCCGGTGAACGATTCCAACACAAGTTAGCGCCTGTGTCCCGAAGCCTTGGTGTGGACGGCCATGACGTATCATCACGACGAAGTATGAAAGTAACCAATTTTTGGTAAGCTTTAGGATCAACCCCTTGTTTCCCCCTTGTCAGGGGGATGTACGGATACGCCCGACAACACTGTAACTCGGAACCGAGGCGCACCCTCCCGATAAGGGGGTTGGGGGGCCAACTCCCATACCGAAAATCCTTTCATGTGGTCGCTGTACGTCGCATCCCGGACGTGAGACTTTCATGTCGGCGACATCACCCCTTTTGCAGCCGCCGACCGAGTAGCTGTTCCAGGAGGTCGATGTAGATGCGGTATTGCGTCGCCCAGTCGAATGCGGCGGCCCTTTTGAGGGCGTTCTTCGCTAGGAGCAATCGGTAGTCGGGGCGGTCATGGAGCTGAATGACCTTTTCAGCGAACGCCTCCACATCGCCGGCCGGCACGAAGGCTATGGCGTCGTCACCGTATAACTCTTCCAGGACGGTTAGACGTGAGGAGAGAATCGGCAGTCCCACATTGGCCATTTCCGGGATCTTGAGCGACAGCGCCGTGTCCATATGGCAATCCCGTAGCGCAGGATAGATACCCAGATCCGCGCTTCTCATAATTTGGGCCATATTCTCCAGAGGAGCGGGTTCATGGCGTCGGATTAGATCGCTCACCCCCAGCGTGCGGCCCAAGACCAGGCAATCCTCAAGGGCGTGACCTTCGTTCACCACCTTGGTGTAGATCTCGAGGCGTATGTGGGGGATACGTTCCCGAATGCGCGGCAGGGCGCTGATCGCGGTTTGCAGACCGTAGCGTTCGGCTACCGTGCCCACGTACAACAGCGTAAAGGCGCCGTTAGCGTCGCGCACGGAGAGGCTTTCCGCGTCCGCCAAAGGGAACAGGCTTTCGTTGGCCGCATTCGTCACCACGAAGATTTTGGAAGCGGGGATATTGCGCTCCACAAGGAGCCGTTTAAAAGCAGGGGTGGCCGTGATAACGGCGTCTGCAAAGAGGACGCATAGGCGTTCCATGATGATTTGGGCGCGCACCAACGGGTGTGCCGCGGATACCTGGAGCTTGGATTCGGTAATCTCCGGGGTGGGATCGTGGATGTTGAGAATGGTCTCGGCGCCCCGCAGCTTCGGGAGAGTCGCTGCAAACACAAGGAAATCCGGCATATTGTGCACGTGGATAAGGTCGTAGCGGGTATGCGTCGCAAGGCGTGTCATCTTCAGCGTCATAGCGGCTGTGGTCCGAAGCCACTCGGATATCGCGGCGAAGCGCTCTTTACGTTTTCTGGTGAAGGCTAAGGGAAATACACGAATATTTGGGTGGGATGAGGACTTTTCCCCGTTTTCCGCCGCGAGGCTGATGATGTCAACCCTGTGACCGTCGTTCGCCAAGTATTCCGAGTACCTGCGCACTCGAACATCGCGAGCGTAGACGCTGTTGGTCAGCATACACACGGTTATGGGACGGTACGGCGCCGGCATTAGTAAGGGATCACAAGAGTTTGTAGAGCCATTTGGGTATATGAAACTCCCGTTTGTTCAGAATGATGCCGTAGATAACGCTCTGTCCCGCCGTGAGACGGCTGATGCTGTCTTCCAGCACCTCGGATCGGGTAACGTTGGCCTCCACCACGAGCACCGTGCCGTCCACATACCCGCCGATAATGGTGGCGTCGATATACTTGCCCACTGGAGGGGTATCCAAAAGAATGTAGGTGTAGCGCTTGCGCAGCTCACCGATAACCTCACCCATACGTTCAAAGCACGATTCCAGTGCGCCGCACGCCGTTTCCGTGCGGATAGAGCCCGCCGGCAAGATAGCAAACCCGTCTTTGGTGTCGATCGTCACTTCTTCGGGGGTAACCGAACGCTCTAAGGCCTCCAGCAAGCCCTGACTCCCCTCGAGCTGAAAAGATTTCGCAAACTGCGGGCGCCTCATGTTCGCCTCCACGGCGATCACCGACTCCGGTCCATGGAGCCGCGCAAGAAAAGACGCAAACGCCAGGGTAATGGATGTAACCCCCGAATTTTCATGACATGCAGTGAATTGCACGGCCATTGACCCCGAAGATCCGCTCTTTTGGACCAAAGACCTTTCCAACCGGTGAAATTCGTTCACGAACGAAGATGCGATCTGATCTATCATATTTCGATCCTTGCAACGGTGAGAGGTCCTGCGCCGCCGGGGACTAGGCTGCGGGCGGACATTTTTCTCCATTCCTTGATTAACGTCAAAGCTCTAGAAAGTCAACAAAAGTCTGATATGGGGCCGTAGGCGGCGACGCATACCTTCATCATCACTTTAGCTTTTTCGCGAATTAGCATTAGAAAAAGCAGATAACTTGTTGACATAAAACGCCCAATTTGATAGTCTAGCGCCAGTAAGAGTGTAGCCGCTTTGCGGCTCAGAAAGAAGATTGCCCTGCGGCGCGGAAAAGCCCCTTTCCAAGGGCGGCTTTGTTACGAGCGGAATTCACCGAGCCCGGAGCCGTCTCAGCCCGGTGAACGTGTAGGCGTCCGACGCTTTTCGTCGGAGCCCCAGCGATATGGATTGGATCACTACGCCGATTGGAGTCCCCTATGCCGATAATTGAAGTAAAGGGAACGAAAGACTCAAAGCTGAAGCTTGATACGGAAAAGCGCCCGGCAAAAGGTTGTATTGAATGTCTCCCGTGTTCCCTTAAGAAAGCGGCTAAGGAGATCAAGAGCAAGCCTGTAGACCCGGCGCCTTCCATACAAGCGTCTAAACACGCGCCTCAGAAAGCCGCTCTGTCTGAACCCACGCCTCCCGTGGCTGCATCAGCGGCGCCCGAGCCCGTGGTGACCGCTCCACCTGAACAGGAGATTTCCATTACCGCAGAGCCTGAACCCGCGCCCATGAATCCGGCGGTGGAAGAACGGCGTAAAAAACGCGGGCAACGACGTCGTGTCGTCGTCAAGCGTTTCGCGGGGGTGGTGTTTTGTTGTGCGGCGCTCCTGCTGACGCTTTACGCCATCTCTCCCAAAGGGTACAGCGTCGAAACAAAGCTCTTGTTCGTCACTTCGGACACCAAGCTTGGGGCCGTGAATCCCATGGAAAAGGAGATTGATCTCCTCAAGAGTCCCGCCGTAGCGCTCATGATGGCGCAGGCGCGGCCAAGAACGGATAGCCCTGCACGTGGGGAAAGCCGGGTCGCCGCCGGAGAAGAAAACACGGAATGGAAAAAGGCGGCCACATCGTCGGAAGGCGAGGAAACAAACCGGCTTGCGGAGAAGTTCGGCGGTCCTTCGGATTTTATGAGCTGGTTGTCCGAGAACATGCAAATTAAGGCCGAAGTGGACGGAAACAAGGCCGTAGCGAAGGTGAAACTCACGGGAGATGATCCGGAACTCCTGAAGGAAGCGCTCAATAATTACGTCCTTTGTTATTCCGATTACCGGCGCTCGTTGGACGGAGCGTCCGGCGCGGCGAACAGCCGAGTCTGCTCGGAAGGCTCCGCATTTGAGGCTTTGAACGACCAGCTCCAGAAGCTTGATGTGCAATACAGAGAGTGCGACCTCGCCTTGCAGCTCATTTCATCCCGAAAGGGTGTGTTCAGCGGGTTCATCCCTGAAGGTCAAGTGAACACTGTTCCGTCCCTGGCGCAGTTTCAAAAGCGCATTGTGGATCTGGAAATCTCCAAACGCGCCTTGAACGTGAAGTTTCAGCCCAACAGCCGAGAAATCAAGAGCGTCAACGCCGAGATCCTACAGGTTCGTGAGGCCATGAAGGAATGCTTGTCGGAACACCTGTATTTTCTTAAGAAGGGCAAGGAATTGCTCTTGGCCCAGCAAAACGATCTGGAACGCAAGGCCGGGGCTGAGGGCAAGTGTCCTAAGGATCGGTATTCCGGGAAATTGCCCAACGGCGACGCTTGGTATCGTTTGACCGGCGGCTTGCAAGTCATTCAGGACAAGCCCGTGGTCACATGGACACCGCTCACGGTACAAGCCGACCGGATTAAGGCCGCGGTGGCACGCTACATCATTATGCCGCTGAATTCCGCCGAATTGCGGTTCTTTTTTCAAATGCACTGCGACCCCATCGAGACGGTGATCGAAAGCCCACAAGAAGGGGAATCGTCGCCCACATCGTGTGAGTCGAAGATAGCCTCGGCTCAACCTGCCCGAAACTCGGGCATTCTCCGAGATGATCGGTAGCCCTGATGATGATGAACGTAAACGTTCACCAGGACCACCGCCGCCCTTGAAATTACGTATCCGGCGGCGCTTTCACCGGGCGCAGAGGCGTCTCAAGCACGGTGGGCGATTACTGATAAGCAGGTCCTTGTTCACTGGAGAAGCTTCATGTTCATAAATGCAATCAATACGATCAGGCGCTCGTTGGAGAGGCCCTTCACGCGGCTTGCGGCGATACTCCTGTTTGCCTTGGTGGTACCGGGTATATTCCCGCCGTCGGAGACATTGGCCGAACCCCTTGATTATTGCTTCGCCACGATGGGGTTTAAAGCCATCGGGAGCAGGATGCACGGCCGCATGGGTTTCAAGCAACAAATTGTCAGTGACGGCACTCTGAACGACCTGCAGCAGGATCTTGGTCTCCCGCGGGATACCCGCACCTTTGAAGTGGATCTCTCCTTGCGACCTCTCGAGCATCATGTGGTGAGACTCTTCGGGCGCTTTCCCGAATACTATGCAGGGAGCACGGTGACCCCGCGTGAATTGCGTACAAGAAACACCGTATATCCGGCTGGAACCCTCATCAGCTCGAACATGCGCACCGCACAGTACGGCGTCGGCTATGACCTGGATTTCTTGATAGGGCCGAGGTGGTTCGGCGGATTGAACCTCGACTTGCGCTACATAGATTTCAAGGTGCGCATGGGAAACGCCGCATCGGGGGAAGAGGACACCATCGCCATTGATGAAGCTACCCCGTGTTTCGGCGCTCACCTTACCACGCGCTTCCCCTTCGGCTTAGGTCCCGTTTTACCCGGCTCGCGTTTGGGCGGGTACACCAGAATGAGCTTCGGTATCATGCCGAACTACTTGAATTACTCGGATTTGTCGGCGGGATTGGCGCTCCTGGTGGGACCGTTAACCCTGCCCGTTGAGCTGGAGGCTCGGTTCGGATACCAGCACGAGAGCATATTCCAGTCCCAGGAGAATACCTCGAGTAGAGTCCTTGAGTTCAAGCGAGACGGTCTTTTCTTCTCCTTGGATTTGGCATACTGAGGCGCCCCATGTCCGAACGACTCATTCCACAGTACCGGCGATGTCTCTTCAGCGCCATAGCACGTATCGGTAATCGTTCACCGGAAGGGGAACAGAAGTCATGAACCACGGAAATACTCCATCCATATATGACCGCATCCGGAAATTCTGGTCTATCGCTCTCTTGCTCCTTGCGTGCTACGGGTGCATGATTCCTCACCATCGAGTAGTGGTTAACGAGACCCCTCCGGAGATGTTGCGGTATGTCACGCCGCATTTCCCGGCGTCCCTCTATAAGCTTGCGTACGGCGATGTCGTCGAGTTCCTCTACCTCACCATACCCGCGGTCACCAGTCAGCCCTACCGTATCGGCGTGAAGGATGCGCTCGACGTCGAGTTCAATTACCAGCCTGAACTCAACCGCACTGTGCGCGTTCGCCCTGATGGGAAGATCAGTATTCCCCGGAAAGACGACATTCTGGTGGCGGGTAAGACCGCAGGGGAAGTGAGACAGGAACTCAAGCGCATCTATTCCGATCTCTTGAGAGACCCGGATATTACCGTTACGCTTCGTGAGTTCAACGCCAAACTGGACGAGATGCAAAAGACCATAGCCACGGCCCCTAACGGTCAAGCGCGGCTTGTCACCATACGACCCGACGGCCATATCTCATTGCCGCTCATCCCGGACCTGAAGGCCGAGGGAGCGACCGTGCCTGAGCTGACAAACGAAGTGAACCGCCTCTACAGCCAACTAATGCCTAATATGAACGTGTCGGTGCTGCTGAAGGAGATCGTGGGCGAAGTTATCTTTGTGGACGGTGAAGTGGGCAGACCGGGCGTGTTCGCCACTCGTGGACCAATCACCGTGCAGCAGGCTCTCGCCTTGGCCGGCGGCACACGAGAAACGGCTGAGCCCAGAACAGTACTGGTGGTATCTAAAGCCCCGGATGGCAGATTCCTCTCCCGCACCACGGACCTTACACGCATGAGTTCCGCTTCGGACTTCATGCTTCAACGCGGCGATCTAGTGTATGTGCCGAGAAGTGCTATTGCCAGAGCGGACATCTGGGTGGATCAGAATATCCGCAGATTGCTGCTGTTCACCGGCTGGAGCCTTGGCCTCAGCACGGATGTAGGCCGCACCACGGTCACACGGTAACAGCCCTTTGCGATCAACAACGTAAGATCGGGGAGAATCTTCTTGAAAGAAGTTTCTCCCATACCCCTCTCCAAGAACTTTCAAAATAGCCGCAAGTGCCTTTTCTCAAAGAACAAAAGCCACTTGCGGTGCATTAAACATTCTTTCATAGTAGTTAGGGAAACCTGCTCTTACAAAAATGTCCTTCACCTATATTCCTCGTTCGACAGCACATTGGTACCAAATCGGCTCTCGGGAACTCATACGATTTCTCAAGGCTCACGGGTTTGTAGAAGATCGCCAGTCTGGAGGCCATCTCACGCTAAAAAAATAGGGAGGTCGGAATAACACTGACAATCCCCGTTCGCACATCTGCTATTGGACAGAGGGTTGGCCGTCCGCATTCTCAAGGATGCAGGATTTGCGATAGATGATCTTCTGAAGTGGAAATGAGCCCTGGTATGTTAATTCATAATCGGCAGCTAAACAAACAAAGAGCCGTGTATATTTCCCATTCCAAGCTACCTGCCGATTTTGCCCCAAGGCAAGACCTCTAAACAACCGAATTCCAGCTCACTAACAATTCAAAATACTCGGTTACTACGTATAGATTCGGAGTTAGCATGGGAATCGCCGGCTGTGCAATCTCGGAGCTGCGTCGGATTGTAGTATGCTAAATGGTTTCTTGATGTAGGATCTCCGACAGAGACTTGGAGAGACGAGAAAAGAAACTGCACTGAGTGGTTTAAGTTTCATTCATCCCGTGCAATGCAGGCGAATCACCCCTACCCTTCACGAGAATACGACGGCAAAGGCTATGAAAAGCGAATCGAGTCACGGTGGCTTGACTTGGGAGAATTATTCTCTTATAATAGACATTAGTAATAAATGGAAACCTATGACACATGGAAACTCAGCCCGAAAGCAGATTGCAGCATATGCTCGATAGACTCAAGGCCGCCGATTTGCGAATCACACCTCAAAGAGTGGCCGTGCTGGAGCTGCTTTCCATGAGTGATGATCATCCCACTGCGGAACAAATCTACGAAAAGATTAAGGAGCGGTTTCCCACCACAAGTCTAGCCACGGTGTACAAAACCATCACTATGCTGAAGGAACTCGGCGAGGTGCTGGAGCTGGGATTCCCGGATGGCAGCAATAGATATGACGGGAACAAACCGTATCCTCATCCTCATGTAATCTGCGTCAAGTGCAAGAAAATTTCCGACCCTGAACTCGCAAGCTTTCTTGAGCTTAAGGACGAATTGCAAGAGAAAACGGGCTACCGGATTCTCCATCATAGGCTGGATTTTTTCGGTCTGTGCGGAGAATGTTTGGAAGCGAACAAACCGTAATCGTTCCACGCAGCCGTCCAACCGCTCGGCGTTATGACGCGTCTTCCTGAGTTGAGAGACGCGTAACCGTTCACGCGTTTACATAGTCGGCGCGAGCCCTGAACTCGTAACCCAGTGAACAAGCGCAGATAAGCGGCTCCTTAACCACTACGGAGTTTCTCGAAAACTCCACAAGCATTCCATATATTTTTTGTCGTATTGTGGAGAATTATTCTCTTTTAAAAACCAGTATCTTATACCGATGTGCTTTCACAAAAGTAGGATAGGCGGAGCTTTTTTTGCAAAGCAGGTTTTTTCCAACCTCTTTCCAAGAAATTTGTGGTAATCGCCGAACGCGGCATTTACTCCTTGAGATAAGCCGGTTTCGACAATGGTGAAAGTTCTTGGAGAGGGGTTTGGGAGAAACTTCTTTCAAGAAGGTTCTCTCCAATATTACTTCTTTGATTAAGCATTGGTATTAAAACCACCAGCCGAGCGGCTAAAACGTCGCTCGGCACAACTTGAAAAGGAGGAGAGTTATGGCAAAAAAACCCGGTGATAGGATGACTACGGCCTTCGGTATACCCGTAGGGAATGACCTGAACAGCATGACGGCGGGTGAGCGCGGCCCGGTATTAATGCAGGACAGTCACCTTATGGAGAAGCTCGGCCACTTTGACAGAGAACGCATTCCCGAACGGGTGGTTCACGCAAAGGGCGCAGGCGCCCACGGGTACTTTGAGGTCACCGCGGACGTGACAAAGTACACGAAGGCCGCTTTTCTCTCTGAAATCGGCAAGAAAACGGATGTCTTGGTGCGATTCTCGACCGTGGGCGGCGAGAAGGGTTCAGCCGACGCCGAACGTGATCCTCGCGGCTTCGCTATGAAATTCTACACCGAAGAAGGGAATTATGACCTCGTGGGCAACAATACGCCCGTGTTTTTCGTGCGTGATCCACTGAAGTTTCCGGATTTCATCCATACTCAGAAGCGTCACCCTGCGACAAACTGCAAAGACGCCAATATGTTCTGGGATTTCTTGTCCTTAACTCCTGAGTCAATCCACCAGGTGACTATATTGTTTTCGGATCGCGGCATCCCCGCAACGTACAGGAACATGAACGGGTACAGCAGCCACACCTACAAGTGGTACAACAACAAAGGCGAGTACTATTGGGTAAAATATCACTTCAAGACCGACCAGGGTATCAAGAACCTGACTCGTCAGGAGGCGGCATCCGTTAAGTCTGAAGACCCGGACCACGCCACCCGAGACTTGTACGACATGATCGAGCAGGGCGAATTCCCCTCTTGGACGCTCGAAATGCAAATCATGACACCGGAACAGGCCAAAGATTATCGCTTCGACATCTTTGATGTAACCAAGGTGTGGCCACACGAAGACTGCCCGCCCATGACCATCGGCAAGCTTGTGCTGAACCGCAACCCCGTGAACTACTTCGCCGAAGTGGAACAGGCGGCGTTCGGTCCGTCAAACGTGGTTCCGGGTGTCGCTCCGTCACCGGATAAGATGCTTCAGGCAAGGCTCTTTTCCTATCATGACACGCATATTCACAGATTAGGGGCGAACTATCATCTTATCCCCGTCAACATGCCGAGGAACGCCCCCGAGAAGAACTACCAGCGGGACGGCGCCATGCGCACGGACCACAACGGCGCGGGCGGCCCTAACTATTGGCCGAACAGCTTCGGCGCTCCCGGTCCTGATCCTGAAGCCCTGGAGCCCGGGTTCGAGGTCCAAGGATCCGCGGATCGGCACCCGTTCACTCATCCCAATGATGATTTCGTTCAAGCCGGCGCACTTTATCGCGACGTCATGAACGATCAACAAAAGGAAAATCTCGTAGGCAACATCGTCGATCACCTGAGCGGCGCCATACAGCGTATTCAGTTCAGGCAAACCGCCGTCTTCTTCAAGGCGAACGCCGAATACGGCAGCCGTGTGGCCACGGGACTGGGCCTAGACGTGTCCATGGTCGAGCGACTTGCCGCTATGAGCGCGGAAGAAAGAGCCGACGCCACTTCCGAAGACGGCTTCGTGCAACTCCTCAACCAGATCCAACTTCTTAACGCTAACCGCACGTAGCGAGGAAGTGAAGAGGAAGAGAAGCACATATTGCGGGAACCCTCTTTGGAAAGAGGGTTCCCGCGAAACCCTCCCAGAAACTTGCAACATTCGCGGAATCCTATTTTCTTAGCGAAAATGAGGATTCCGGCGATTCCTTAAACTTCTTGAAGTGCGATGAGCAAAGCCCTTCACAAAACGTGTTCACCAATATCATCTACTTACCGACTCGGGATGTCTCAGGAAGGGATAATTTGCCGCTCGCTTCCATACGAATTCGATACGGAGCAAGAATACCCACGAACATTCGTCGGCTTCGGCTATCTCAATATACAAAGGGATTGTGCCCGCCCGGCGCTTTCGCTTCTCGGAACATGAACAAGAAAGGCAAGAAACATGGATTGGGAAAGTTTTTTCTACATCATCGCGTGGGTGGGGGGCTTTGGACTCTTCGCGTGGCGCTTCGGTTATTTGTATCGTAGGGATGAGTAGATCATTTCATCCCTACGGGCTAGCCGGCGGTGGACCGGAGCCGATAGCGCGGTTCACCACATAACCTATATACAGGCTACATCAGGATCGCTTTACTAGGAGGCTGTCGGAGTGGGAATTGAAACTATCCATAATTCCCGCCTGGTTTTTTATAAAAACTGCTGCTACTGACCCGTTCGTTTCAGTTGGGCTTTGAACATGCGCGAATCTAAACCTGAAAGAACTTACGAAGA
>JBBRBO010000052.1:0-23162 GCA_038205805.1 Desulfomonilales bacterium | reverse complement strand
GACGTCTATCTGAGAATGTTTACTATGCCGAAAGCGGCCTTTTCTCCTTGAGAAAAGCCGGTTTCGGTCATTTAAAAGTTCTTGGAGAGGGGTTCGGGGAGAAGCCTTCTTTCAAGAAGGTTCTCCCCGATATTACTTTTTGGGCTGCGCATTGGTATTAGATATAAGCGAGTCTTCTACATGCCTGTGCTAAGACATGTATGATGCGACGTATTGTAGAAAGCCGTGAAGAGGGGTTAGGGGAAAAGCCTTCTTTTAAAAGCTCCTCCCCAATGTTCCTGCATTTACACGGGAGCGGCGGTCATTGCAGGACGTAGCATTTTTCGCCGGTGACTTCGCCTTTGAGGTCGAAATCCAGCTGCTTGGGGGACATGTTTTTCTGTTGATAGACGATTTCCCATTCCTTGCTCTTTGCGTTCCAGGACCAGTGCTGCATGGAGAGCTTCTTGCCCTTCTCCACATAGAGGAGCATGTACCATCCGCCGTACAGCTTGGAATAGCATATTTTGATGTGCTTCACGTCCGGCACGTTCTTGCGGGCAAAGTCGAGAGCGGCTTGCCGCACGTCGTCGCGCTCCTTGGGATCAATGCCGCCGTCCGACAATTTATCCGTGCTTGTGGGACCGGGGGGCTCATATTCGGGGCCGGCCGCGGATTTATCCGTAGTGGGCGGGGCTTTCTCTTGCACCGAGGCTTTCGAGGGCGGATCCGGCGTTTTGGTTTTCGTTGCGGAACGCCACCCACCGCAGGATAAACACGCGATGGATGCCATCAGTGCAAGGACCAGCGCTATTCTCTTCATAAAGCGTCCACTTCTTTTGGAATGGTTCACCGGGCTTGAAGCGGCTCCGCAGCCGCACGCCGCATACTCGTTCTAAGCGGCTGGGCGCCGGTGAATAGTTATCTAATGTCAGTGTGTTCGTGTAGTGTGACGGAGTCCAAGGCGGTCCCGTTCATTTGCTGATGCTTGCCGCGTTTGAGGCGGCGACCTCTGCGGAGTAGCGCCGGAGAGAGCTATATCCCCTACGGTTCTCACCGGCCGCAGAGGCGTCTCAAGTCAGGTGAACGATTACCTCTGATCTCAAAGGGCGCGAATATATGGACTCCGTTTCGTATCCACGTTACACTATAATCTTTTAATGGTCACCCGGCTCGAGGCTTCTCCGTGTCGGGTCACACTCCCGTTCTTCCAAGCGGTTGCGCGATTGTCGGTGAACGGTTACACCGTAGGAGTCACGAGACCTCAGCCGTAAACGGGTGAAGATACGGCCTACGACAATCCACTATGTCGGAATGAGAGATTATCATAAAACTCTCGAATTGACATCAAATAACACAACCAGCAATCCAATATAATTGCTTATAACTATCGGCCTCCCGTGGGGGTAATCATAATGACAAAAAGTAAATCACGCACGCTCGTCGCTCTTGTGGGCCGGCCCAATGTAGGTAAATCCACGTTGTTCAACATGTTTGCACGGTCCCGCAAGGCGCTTGTGGAGAACACCCCCGGTTTGACGCGGGACCGCAACTACACCGAAGTCACGCTCAATGACAAGAATTTCGTTATTGTGGATACGGGCGGGTTTGAGCCCAGCACCGACGACATCATGCTGACCCAAATGCGCACCCAAACCATGGTCGCCATCGAGCAAGCGGACATACTCATTTTCCTGGGAGACGGCAAAACCGGGATTACGCCTTCGGATGTGGAAATCGTACGCCTCTTGCAAACCACGGACAAAAAGGTGTTTTACACCGTAAACAAAGTGGATTCCGAGAAGCAGGAACATCAGGCGGTGGATTTTTACGGTCTGGGCGTGGAAAAGGTGTATCCCATCAGCGCCATCGCCGGATTCGGTGTCGACGAACTCATCGACGATCTCACGGAGGAAATACCCGAGCACTCGCGTGATGATGAACTCTATCCGCGAGACGCCGTTCGTGTGGCCGTGGTGGGTCGCCCCAACGTGGGGAAATCCACATTCATCAACTTGCTGTTGGGGGAAGAACGACTGGTGGCCAACCCCGAACCGGGAACCACGCGCGATACCATCGATACGGTGATGAAACGTGAGGGCAAAAACTACCTCTTCATCGACACAGCCGGTATACGCCGGCGCTCACGCATTGTTGATCGCCTCGAGAAGTACAGCGTCATCAAGGCCTTCCAAGCGATTGATCGCGCCGAAATCGTCATCATTATGTTGGATTCTCGTGAGATCGTTACGGACCAGGATGCCCGCATCGCCGGGTACGCGTTTGAGAAGGGTCGCGCCGTAATTGTGGCGCTCAATAAGTGGGATCTCATCGAGAAGGAAACCAATACCATCAATGAATATATATCCGAGGTGCATAGAGGCCTAAAGTACCTGGATCACGCGCCTATACTTACCCTTTCCGCCTTGACGGGCACGCGCGCAGTAAAGATCTTCGGCATGATCGACGATCTCTACGAGCGTTATACAAAGCGAGTGAGCACAGGGGAGTTAAATCGTTTCCTTGAGAGCGCCATGGCGTCACATCCGCCGGGGATGCGTCGAGGCAAGCCCATAAAGATCTACTACATGACGCAGGTGGCCGTGAAGCCCCCCAAGTTCATGTTCTTTTGTAACTTTCCCGAGAATATTCACTTTTCGTATGTCCGACACTTGGAAAACAGGCTCAGGGAGAAGTTTGACTTCGGGGGCTCGCCTATTAAGGTAGTGTTTCGCAAGCGTGTCGGGAAACTCAGCGAGCCTCATGCCAGGGCATACGCGAAACGGCAGCGAAAGAGCTGACACAACGCAACTGTTCACCGGAATCCTCCAATCACTCGGAATGATGGGGTGGTTCGCGGAGGAGAGTTTTCCCTCCGATGAATGATTACTATATAACAGCGACCGGCCGACGGACGCAGGAATTCACGGATTCACTTCTTCAGGTTCACACATGACCGACAGCAAAATTCCCATAGTTCGATTTAATGAACTCCAAGATATGATCAAGGCGTATTACCCCGACGCGGATCTCGATCTGATCCGGGCCGCGTATATCTACAGCGCCCAGGTCCATCGAGGACAAACCCGACGTTCGGGCGAGCCGTATCTGGTGCATCCCGTGGCCGTGGCGCTCCTCCTGACGCAAATGAAATTGGATGAGGCGTCCATCGCCACCGGATTGCTCCACGACACCGTTGAAGACACCTTCGCCACCCTTGAGGACATCGAGCGCTTCTTCGGGAAAGAAATCGCAGTGCTGGTGGACGGCGTCACTAAAATCAGCAAGATCGAGTTCCAGTCCAAGGAAGAGCGTCAGGCGGAAAACTTTCGCAAGATGATTCTGGCCATGAGCCAGGACATACGGGTTCTGCTGGTCAAGCTGGGCGACCGTCTCCACAACATGCGCACCCTCGCTTCAATGCCCTCCGCAAATCAGATTCGGACGGCTACGGAAACCATGGAGATCTACGCGCCCCTTGCCGCTAGGTTGGGTATTTACTGGATTCGAACCGAACTGGAGGATTTAGCCTTCAGATACCTGGAACCGGAACGTTACAACACCATCAAGACCAAGCTGGAAGAAAGTCTCAAAAAGAATGAGGCTTTCGTAAATAATGTTTTGAGCGTCATCAGCGAAAAGCTGGAACAATACGGCATCAAAGGCGAAACAAAGGGCCGCACCAAGGAGATCTACAGCATACACCGTAAGATGGTGAATCAACGCCTGGAGTTCGACCACGTTCACGATATTACGGCCTTTCGCATTACATTGGAAACCGTGAATCAATGCTATGCGGTCCTGGGTCTTATACACAGCCTGTGGAGGCCGGTTCCCGGCAGGTTCAAAGACTATGTGGCCATGCCCAAGAGCAATGGGTATCAATCCTTGCACACAACCGTGATCGGCCCCGCAGGCGCCCGTATTGAGATCCAAATACGCACCCAGGAGATGGACCGCATAGCCGAAGAGGGTATCGCCGCGCACTGGTCCTACAAAGAAGGCAGAATTGTCGAGACCGAGGACGCCAAGGTCGTCAAGTGGTTGCGCCAAATGATGGAATGGCAGCGGGATCTCGATGACCCCCGAGAGTTTCTCGAAAACGTGCGAGTGGACCTGTACCCCGACGAGGTCTATGTCTTCACGCCGACGGGCGAAGTGAAGGACTTCCCCAAGGGCTCAACGCCCCTTGATTTTGCGTATTCCATCCACACCGAGGTTGGCCATCGTTGCATGGGCGCCAAGGTGAACGGAAAAATGGTGTCGCTCAAGCACCAGCTCAAGACGGGCGACACCATCGAAATCACCACGTCCCTTCATCAAAAGCCCAGCAAGGATTGGCTCAAGTTCGTAAAAACCGGGAGGGCTCGCACCAAAATACGGCATTTTGTCATGGCTGAGGAAAGGGAACGCTCCATTCATCTGGGCAGAGAGGCCGTGGATCGAGAGCTGCGCAAGTGGCGCTTGGATCTCTCCCGAGCTGAAAAGGAAGGGGAATTCAGCAAGATCGCGCAGGAATACAGCTTCAAGTCGGATTTAGACTTGTTCGCGGCCATCGGCTACGGCAGGATCTCGCCGAAGGTCGTGGTTACCCGGCTGGTGCCTGTTCAGGAGAGGGAAAAAGCCAAGGCCGATTCCCTTGAAGAAAGGCCCATGAAGCCCGATCGGGAAGGAAAGACCAGCGGCATTAAGGTGCAAGGGCTTACCGGCGTATTGGCGACTTTCGCCAAATGTTGCAATCCCTTGCCTGGGGACAATATTATGGGCTACATCACCCGCGGACGAGGCGTCACCGTGCACAAGGAGGACTGCATGAACCTTCAGGCCACGGACAGCATACGTCTGGTGGAAGTGACCTGGGACTACGAACAGTCCCTTACCAGGGTTGTTCGCCTCAGCATAGAGGCGTCGAACCGCACAGGGCTTCTTGCCGCCATCAGCAAAGTATTTGCGAGCAATGACTCGGATATTGTCCAGGCGAGCATGAAAAAAGTCACCGAAAACTATGCCAAGGGCTTGTTCCTGGTTTCCGTGAAGAACGTGGAACACCTTTCCAAGATCATGAACGCGCTTCTCACCATCAAAGAAGTGTCGAAAGTGGAGCGTCTGGGCACGGTCTAATACGAATGCGCAATAAAAGAAGTAATATTGGAGAGAACCTTCTTGAAAGAAGTTTCTCCCCAAACCCCGCTCCAAGAACTTTCAAAATAGCCGCAAGTGCCTTTTGTCAATGATAAAAAGCCACTTGCGGTGCATTTAAATATTCTTTCATAGTAGTTAGGGAAACCTGCTCTTACAAAATGTCCCTCACCTATATTCCTCGTTCCACAGCACATTGGTCTAAGACGGACGGGGAGGGGCGTGAAGATTCGTATCTGGGAGTGTTTTAGAGGCGAGGCGGGTGAGTTGGAGGCTTCGGCAATGATGGCCTTATGGGAAAGTCCTCACATTGAAGGGCTTCGCCGGCCGTAATCGGTCACCGGGCATGAGACGCCTCTGCGTGCGATGAAAACCGGAGAGGAGACTCATCTCCCTTCGGTTTCACCGCATGCGACATTCCAAATGGCGGCAATGGTCCTGGTGAACGGTTACCTTAAAAAAGCCTGTGGAACGGCCCACCCCGGTTAGGGGGCCTTGGTGATCATATTGGATCGAATGCAGCGGGTGCAGACCTTTACTCTCTTCACTTGACCGGTCTTCTGGAGAACTCTCACCTTTTGAAGATTCGGTAATGAGATCTTTTTCGTTCTGTTGTGGGCATGGCTCACGTTGAAACCGCGCAACGGTCGCTTGCCGCAAATCTCACAAACACGCGACATAACAATACTCCTTGGTGATGGCGCTTGGTTGACCTACCCGGCGTGCGGCCAGCTTCTCTGCGCGGCAAAGGGGTTGGACCAACCTCTTGGCGTTCACGCTCCGTCCTTGGTGAATCGCGTGTTGTAAGACGGCGATCATACCCGAGCGCAACGAGAACGAACCAAGCGGGTTTTCGCCGACTCGGAATCCCAGGCCGACAAAAACTTTAATCCCATATTATATACGCTTTTTATTTAGAAGCTTCAACAAAAGCCATGCGTAATTGGAATAAAGTTTCCTTTACGATTTTCTCTTCTTCGGATGTCAGGTTGCCTTTCGTCTTTTCTTCCAAGAGCGCAATAAGGTCGATTGTCTGTCGAGCCGCGACCAAGTCCTTGTGAGATTCGGTATCCGGCATCTTGAAATAGCCCAGATGAAAGAGCGCCGAATTGGCCATACTGAGTATAAATGTGGCGAAATCCAGCGGTTTAGGCGGAGCTTCCTCTTGAGCGGCTGCTTCCTCCGTGGGAGGAGCTTGCTCACGTGACGCGCTTTCTTCCCTCTTGGGCTTTTCTGCCGCTTCGGTTTTCTCCGTGGCCTTAGGGTTTTCTTCCGGGGCCGCTGAAGCTGAGGATTTTCCGTCGGCGGAAACGCGTCTGCGATCGCGAACTACAAATTCTTCTTTGGATTCGGGTTCGTCCATAATTCCTCCCGGATATATTCAGAGTGCGTATAGGGCGTGTGTCGGCCATAGTCGAGTCGCGCTGAACCGACGACGCTGAGTATAGCATGTCATGGCCTTGATCCCAAGTGTACAGCCAGGTCTACAACCATAGATGAAGCCTTGTCCGCCGGATCGCAAGGGGCTGGAGCCTACAGCCCCTCTCGTAGCTTGAGCGGATTACTCCTATCAAAGGCCCGCACCAGTTCTTCAGATTCGGGGGTGATGCGCGTAGGTAGGACCACACGCACGGTAACGAAATAGTCCCCCGTCTCGCCGACCTTGAGGGCGCTGAACCCTTTGCCTTTGAAGCGGAATTTCGCCGCGTTTTGCGTCCCAGTGGGCAACTTGAGCAGCAAACGACCTTCAGGGGCGGGAACTTCTATCTTCGCGCCGAGCATGGCCTCTGAAAACGAAATTTCTAGGTTTTCCAGGTAGATGTCTCGGCCATCGCGGCGAAAGAGGTGGTGAGGAGCCACTGTAAGCTTTAGGTACAGGTCCCCGGCCGCGCCGCCTCGCCGACCCGGAGCCCCCTGTCCCGGGACTCGGATTACCGAGCCGGTGTCCACTCCTTTGGGAACGTGAACCGTTATGGTCCGATCCCCGACGCTGACGTCTACCGCCACGCCGCCAAAGGCCTGCATGAAATCGATAGCCAGTTCGTATTCGAGATCATCTCCCCGTGCAGGTTGAGGCCGCTGTCGTGAGCGCCGACCACCCGACCTGAGGAAATCCGAAAACATGTCGTCGAACCCGGTGTAGCCTGTGTCCGTTGCGCCGCCGAAATTGAAGCCATACGTTCGGAAGGAATCGTAGGGGTTCTGTCTGGGGGTATAGGAGCCGAAATTCGAGTCAAATCCCGTATGGCCGTAGGTGTCGTAAGTTCGCCGCTTGTCCTTTTCTCCCAGTATTTCATAGGCTTCGCTCACTTGTTTGAACTTCGTCTCGGATTTATTCCCGTTCTTATTCACGTCCGGGTGGTAACGCAGGGCGAGCTTCCGGTACGCCTTTTTGATTTCGTCGTCCGTTGCGCTCTTCTGAACGCCCAACACTTTGTATGGATCAGGTTTTTTCATTGGGTGCGACTTCCGGGGAGATCCCCCCTATGTAGATACGACTATATTTGAATTAGAATAATCATGCGTCGGCGCTTGTGCGGCGTCCGGGTGAGTGGGGAGAGGCCGTAAGCGTATCAGTCCTTCTCGGTCGGCCCCAAAAGAGTTTCCTCAAAACCGGTGAGCTATTCGCCGAATAAACAAGGGTATTCTACGATTCAGCGAACGCTGAAAGAACTTGAGTCGCAAAATGTCCCGGACAGGTCGCCGACGCAATGTTGCAAAGGTCGAGAGCGTTACTCCACCGACACCACGGTTATGCTGCGGCTGTGGTTTTCCGTGGACTTGGGAATAGTAATCTCCAGGATGCCGTCGATGTACTTCCCTTGAGCCTTTTCGGCGTCAATAAATGCAGGGATGGTGAATGAACGCGCGAAATCGCCGTGTGTGCACTCACTGCTGTGATATTTGTGCACCTCACGCATGGCGGTCATTGGTCGTGTGCCTGAAATTAGCAGTTGATTCCCTCTCGTTTCGATGTTGATGTTCTCGCGACCGACTCCCGGTAGCTCCACTCGAAAGATGTAAGCGTCCAAGGTTTCTATGACATCCACGTGGGGGCACCAGAAATCACGCCGACTTAGAGGTCCCTCCATTCCGCAAACGGACGTTACCAGCTCGTGCATACGTTTTTGGAAGTTCGTAATCTCTCTTTGGGGGTCCCATCTATAAAGCGTCATGTGCGTAAACTCTCCATATGGTAAGTAATTTCAGGCGCATTTTGTTCCACATCCAAGGGTAAGGCTTTTCAGTTCCCGAGTCAAGACTTTACGGGAAGATGCAGGAGCATTTGCGTGGGATTCCCGTGCTGTATGTGGCCTTATTGAAGCTGCCTCGACTATTTAACGCATCGAAAACGCAGCGGGTGACCAGTTGCATTCTCTACGAGCGCTTCGTTTCACGAGCCGTTCTTGAGGGCGTATCCTGTCTGCTGAAGCTTTTTCAGGAGGTCGTTTCCCTTCCCTTTCGGAGCATTGATGGTGTGCAGGATAGGCTTGTTGTGTTCCGTGGCAGGAAGCGAGCCTGAGTAGGCCTTGAGCTTAGGGTTCAGTTCCAGAATTTCTCGAGCCGGGACCTTTGTGATTTCCGCAATAACGGCCACAGGCAAGTCCATAGCGAGAGTTACTCCGGAGATGCGATCGTATACGAAAGGCGGTTGTTTCTTGGTACGCAAGCCGTAGAATTCCTGGTGGGCGTCAATTATCGAGAAGGCGATCCAGCGGACGATGATTTCCTCGCATATGTCCGGCATGGGTAAATCCCAGAATACGTCGGTTTTCCAAGCGTCCATGAAGCCGGTGATTATCTTAGGCGAAGTAAGATAGACACACGCCGCAATGAGATAACTCTGCTTCTTGAAATCCCCATGAATGGCCTTAATACGGCGTGCAAAGCACGTGGTGGCAAGCTCGAGGTCATACCTGTCGTCGTGCCACACCGCCTCGCTCATGTCCAAGCCTTCGGAAGAGCCACATTGAGTGGACAAGAACCACCAGCCTGCCCCGGCGCCGCGAAACTCCGCTCTATTTCCCAAACCCGAAATTACCGGGGAAAGCAGCGCAAACTCTCTCGGAGCCCCTTCTTTTTCGAGGATTTCCTCGAAAAGCCAGGTGTATCTGGCCCGGTCATGAAGCCATTCGGTCAAGGCCCCTCGAGCGTCCATGAGCAGGTAATTAATCTGAAAAAGTATGCGCGCCTGCACATCGGGCCTATGGAGGGGGACTTCGGCGCCGGCAAAGATCAAGGGTCTGTCTGCGAGAACGGGGGGCAAGCCGTAACGGGCGCAAACCTTGGATGGAGCGACCTTCTTCGGGCCGGCTGCAGAGCCATCGGTGTCGCCCCATCCCAGTGTGAGCTGAAACAGTAAGACCAAAACCGTCGCTACGCTGAGATTTCGCGTCATAGGTCCTCCTGTTTCGTGTGGGTAAGAAACGGTCTACGGCCGAGTTTGCACTACGACATCCGGTTTTGTGACGACGAATTCTATGCCGCCGGCGCCTGTAGCCGCTATGGGACGAACAGCCTCGTCCGACGTTCGTAGCAGGGAAGCCGGACCCACCGGGGCTTGTCAATGATTGCTAAATGAACGGCTGTGACGTTAGGGTTTCACCCTTTCCGTCACGACGGTTCTCTCCGGAATACTCTTTCGATCACAAATTGGTATCAGCGCAATTTTCCCTTGGACTGCAGTTCTTTTTGTAATTTTTCCAGTTTCCGTTTCACCAAGATATTGTCCCGGTTGACCTCGATGGAGCGTTTGTACGCTTCCAAGGCTTGGGCTTTTTCGTTTTTGGCCAGCAATATGTCACCGAGGTGTTCGGCTATGATAGGATCGGACTTCACCTTTTCGGCCGCCTTCTTCACTTTCTCTAGGGCCTCATCTACCTTACCGTTTTTGAAAAGAATCCAAGCGTACGAATCGAGTATGTACCCGTCGTCGGGCTTGAGTTCCCAGGCCCTTTTCACGTACGATTCCGCCTTTTCGGGATTCTCACCAGTTACGGATAGGGTGTACCCGATGAAGTTGAGAGCGCCGGGATCTTCCGGCTTGTCCAGAAGGATCTTTTCCATTTCCTTGAAGGCCTTTGACCGCGCGCCGCTCTTCTCATACACATTTCCTAGAGAATAGCGGATGCGAGTATTTCTCGGCTCTAAGGTGAGCGCCTTTTCATACACCGCCAGCGCGTCGCTGTAACGAAACAGCTCCTCCAGGATCGAGCCTTTGATGTGGTAAAGATCCGTGTCCGCCGTGCCCGGGTCAATGGCTTCATTCACATACTTCAGGGCCTTTGCAAGATCCTTGCTCTTCAAGAGCATCAGAGAGAGCATAATGCGGGAATGCTGAAACGTGGGCTGGCCCTTTCTGATTTGGGCAAGTTCCTTTTCCGCTTCGTCGAGTTTCCCTTGTTCGCGCAGGACGCGACCCAGGTATAGGCGAACCTGGTCCCAATTCGGTTTGCTCTGGAGAATCGTGTCCAGCATCTCTCGCGCTTTATCATACTGCTTCTGATCCGCAAGGATCATCGCCATTTTGATTTGTATGCTCTGATTCGACGGCGAGAGCTTGGATAGATCCTCAAACACGCGATAGGCGTCGTCGAATTTCTTTTGTCCCGCCAAAGTTTGGGCTAAGTTGAGGCGAGCGTTTACATTGAGGGGATCAATTTTGATAGCCTTGTTGAATTCCTCTTCGGCCTCGGCATACTTCTTTTGGAGAAGATAAACGCCTCCCAGTTCGACGTGCGCCTGACCCGCTCCTTCCACGCCTTTGTCGAGCAGTGTCCGGAAGACCTCGGCCGCTTTATCGTATTCGCTGTTTTCAACGTAAACCTTCCCGAGATAGAAATAGCCGTCTTTCTCATCAGGGAACTGCTTGACCATCTTCTCGAAGGTCCGCTCAGCGTCTTCGTACAGCTTTTGTGACGCCTGGAGTGACCCGAGGAACACGTACAAATCCCGCTCGTCCGGTTTGACATCCAAGGCCCGTGAGTAGGATTCAATGGCGCGGGAACGATCTCCTATCACGGTATAAATCTTGCCGAGAAGTGTATGTGCTTCCTCGTTCTTTGGGTCCACTATTATCGCCGCTGAGGCCATGAGAAGCGCATCCGCCAGACGGCGATTTCGTGCCAACATATTGCTGACGCGAGTCATCATATAGGCGGATTTGGGGTCCAGTTCCATCGCCTTCTTCATGAAACGCAGGCTCATTTCCGTCTCACCAAGCGCTTCATATTGTTCCGCCAGCATAAAATAGAGCCCAGGATCTTTGTCGAGATCAGGCATTGCCGCGGCTTGTTGTTCAGGTGTAAGGAGTCGATCTTCCGCGGAAAACGCCGGAGCGCACAACATGCTGCAAGCCAAGAGAACAACGATAAACACTGAGAAACGGTAGGTTTTCATAAGCCGACCTTCGAAAACGAAAGCACCGCGAGCATAGACACAACTACACCCGCGGTGGTTAATGTAAAGGATTTATTAGGAAGCTTGCTTCAGGGTATCCCCTTGCTCCTGCTGTGTCACGGGAACGTTCGGTTCCGTGGCGTATTGTTTATTTCGTCCCCTAGATTTGGACCAGGCGATGGCAACCGTTCGATAGCCTATGTGAGCGAACTTCGAGAAGGGCAAATACAGGAACAGCGCCAAAATGAACATCAGATGGATTGCATAGCTCACGTATGCGCCGTGAGGAAATCCCGACCAGCGAATCAGTTCCGTGCTCAGGCCCGTCACACCCGTGCCGAAGATGATGAGGAGGAACAGCCAATCAAAATATGAGCTGTTGCCCGCTTGTGAAGGCACGGTGAGTCGCCGAACCAACATAATGGTCAAGCCGAGGATGAACGCTATGGCGCTGATATTCCCCAATATTTTAATGGGGATCGTGCCGGGGCCGTTCTGTGAAGGCGGCTTCAGGTGCAGAATATCGAAGTTGAAGGCCACGATGCTGGTGGTTATGAACAAGCCGACCATTCCCCAAAACGCCATAAGATGCGTCGAGTAACGGATGTTGTTCGCTTCGCAATCCTTGAAGGTAGTGTGGGGCAGGATGTCCTTGAGCGCCTCGATAAGCGCCGGCACAAACCCCATCTTTTGCTCATCCACGTCGATGGAGGCGTTCTTATTCAGGTTGTCCCAGTAGGATCTGAGGCTCATCACCATAGACAACACTGCGAACAATAGGGCCGCAGAGTAGATGATTTGTACGGGGACAAGCTTAATGAAGTTAGGATACGCCACCGTGCCTTCCGGGAAACGCCAGCCGCTGTAGGCAAGCAAGCCTAATACGACCAGTACCGGTATACCCAGAATAACAATGGCCATGGAAGGCTGACCCACCAGCTTACCCATGAATGAAGGCCATGAGTTCTGCTGGATACTCATTTTACGAACAGCCTTCAGCACGTCGCCGGGGTTTGCCCCCCGCGGACACTGTGTCGAGCAATCATTACATTGGTGGCACAGCCACACGTCCGGGTCATTGAGCAGCTTATCTTTGAGTCCCCATTGAGCCCAAATCATTTCCTTGCGGGGAAACGGCTCGTTATCCGGGGATATTTTGCACGCCACGGAACATGTGGCGCATTGATAGCATTTTTTCAGATCATCGGCCCCTGCAGCGATGAGGTCTTTGGTAAACTGCAGATCGGGTTCGGCTATTATCTCCTTGCCCATAAAAAAACCTCCTTAAAAACCTTTATATGGATTGGGACCGGACTCTTCCAGTGTTGCAACGAAGCTGTCTATGATTTCGGGCAGTTTATGGAATTCATCGATGGCCAGCTGCTCCACGCGAATGCGCTCGGAACCGAGCATCAGTCTTGTAAGCGTTTCGCTGAATTTACTCATGCGGATGTCGGCAAGTTCGCTGCCCTTCATAAAATGGCATTGATAATCGTCGCCGAATTTACATCCAATCAACAGGATGCCGTCAATTCCCTTGGACAGCGCGTCCGATATCCACACCATACTGACATTGCCGAGACAACGCAAGGGTATGAATCGAATGTGCGGGCTGTAATGGAGCCGGTTGATGCCGGCCATGTCCAGTGCGGGGAAGGCGTCGTTTTCGCACATGAGCGCTAGAACGCGGGGCTTTTCCGAGTATTCATCCGGCACGTCGATGCCCTTAATCATGGAACCGATCATATCCACCGAGTGGTCTCTAAACGTGATGATACGTTCCGGGCATGATCCCATACAAATTCCGCAACGTCTGCAGCGGGTAGGATTAGGTAGAGGAGTGCCATTTTCAGTTTCGTCATACATACCGAAGGGACATTCTTCCGTGCAGCGCTTACATTGTGTGCAGCGGGTAATTGCGAGTTCCGGATATGATTCGTCGCCGGCTCGCGGGAATACCGCCTTGCCTTGCGCCACCAATTCCACGCACTGGATGGCTTTCAGGGCGGCGCCGCGCGCATCCATTTCGGCGTTTCTCAGATCCATAGGATGCTTAACGCAACCTGCGGTGTAAATGCCGGTGCGCTGAGTCTCGTACGGAAAACAGATGAAGTGGGAATCATTGAATCCGTACGGGTTCTCGGGGAGAAAGGGTCCTTGGCGATACTGCAGGTTGACCACCGCGGAATCCTTAGTCACAGGGGTCATTCCCGTGGATATGACCACCATGTCCACCTTGACCTTCATCTTGTCGCCCAGCAGCGTGTCCTTGAGTTCCACGGACAATCCGCCGGAGCCGTTCGAGACGCTTACGGGCGTAGCTTTGGACATGAACACGCCCGGCATGTTCTGCATGGTTTGGTAGTACTTCTCGTACTGCCCGATTGTGCGCATGTTCTCGTAAAAGATGTACGCGCGGCCGTCACTGTTCGTGTTCAGCAGGTAATGAGCCTGTTTGAGGGCCACGAGAGACGATACCGTCGAGTCGAACAGCATGGGATGCGTAGAAGCCTGATCCCCGCAATCCAGGAATGCGATGGAGTCCACGGCTCGGCCGTCCGAAGGACGCGTGATGCGTCCGCTGGAAGCTATTTCTTCGAACTGCACGCTGGTGATAACGTCAGGATACGTGCCGTACCCCAGGTCCTTGAATCCGGCTGCGTCCTCAGGGCGCCAGCCCGCGGCTACCACCACGGCGCCTACGCGTACAGTCGTTCGCTCGAAATCCGCCACGTCATCCGGAAAGACTTTGGGCTCTTCAATTTTCTCGTCGGCCTTCGCCTTATCCGTGCCTTGAGCTTCTTTGGCCTTCTTTGCGGCAAGCCACTCATTTTGTTTTTGAACAAGACCCTCAATCCAGGGTCCGTCAGGACGTATCACCGCATCAAACATGCCGGGTGAGCCGGCGATGGAGTAAATACGTGAGGACGTGTAGACCTTGACATTCGGATGCGCCATTACCGCTGCGGCTAAATCCGGCGCCGGCGAATTGGTCAAGCGATCGTACGGCGCTTTTCCCAAGAACACTTTGCTGAAATTATTCATCCAGCCGCCGAGCTTGGGCTCTTTTTCAACCAGGTGAGCCGTGTAACCGGCCCGCGCAGTCTCGAGGGCCGCCGTCATGCCCGCCATGCCGCCGCCGATAACAAGCACGTCCTTATTGGTGTCTTCTTGAAAGGCCTTGCGGTCGTCATATTTAGACGCCTTGATGATTCCCAAGCGAATGTAATCTGCCGCCATCATCTGGGTGTCTTCGTCGTTGGGCGGTTGGACCCAAACTACGTGCTCTCGAAGATTCACGCGCTCGACCACGGTGGTCCCAAACTTAAACTCTTCCTGATATTGACGAGAAGACGGACCTGCGATGATGACGGTGGTAAGTTCTTCTGCGGCTATATCGTTGCGGATGATTTCGAGTTTGTCCTTGTCGGCCCAATAGGCTTCCGACTTACAAAGCGCCACGTCCTTTTTGAATTCCGTTGTGGCTACTTTGCAGAGGGCATCTATATCCAGCGCTTCACCGATTCCGTAGCCGGTGTCGATGTATACTCCGATTTTATGTTTCATGGATTAACTACCTCCCCACATCTTGAAGGGCTTTAAGCGCTGCGCCCGTGGCGTCTTGTAAGCATGAGCCGACATCCATGGGCCTTCTGGTGACTCCCGCAGGATGGACACCTTCGTCCGAAACGAGGAAGCCGAACTCGTCATACTCCAGCTCCAGACCGGGAACCTTCTCGGTGAAGGTGTTGGGCTGCATGCCGGTGGCGAGCACGACCATATCGAAGGTGCGGCGGATCTTCTTACCGGACATGATGTCCTCACCTTCCAAGATGACGTCATGAGTATTGGGGTCTTCGGTGATGTTGACGATCTTTCCTTTGGTGAGGGTTATGTGGTCGTCACTTCGGATTTTGTCGAAGAAAAACTCGAAACGTCCGTACGATCTTAGGTCGATATAGAATATTTGAACCCGAGCGTCGGGATTATTCTCGCGCACATAGTTGGCCTGCTTCAATGAGGCCAAACAGCAGATAGAGGAGCAGAAGGGCAGGTGATTGGTGTCACGAGACCCCGCGCATTGCACGAAAGCGATGTTCATCGGCTTCTTGCCGTCGGAGGGTCGGACGATCTCACCCTTGGTTGGGCCTTGCAACGACGCGAGGCGTTCCATCATGACATTGGTAACCACGTTCGGATACTTGCCGAAGCCTAATCGTTCCAGTTTCTTTGCGTCATACGGAGACCAACCGGTGGCCCAAATGATTGAGCCCACATCCAAGGTGAACGTTTCCGGCTCGGCGTCTAGGTTAATGCGAATGCCTTTCTCGGCTGCGGATTGGGCGAACGCCTTGTATTCGTCAGTATTTTCGATCTTTTTCAGCGCGTCTCGGTCTGCGGAAAGGCTCATGGGGTAGGCCATTTCGTATGCGAGATATACCGCCTTGGTGTTATCCATATTGTAATTAAAGGCGTTGGGTATCTCGGCGGGGCAATCTTCGACGCATTTTTGGGATGCAGTGTGGTCTTCGACGTATCGCGGGGTCAATTTAATTGTGGCCTGATATGCGCCGGCCTTCCCTGTGATATTCGTCACTTCGGCGAGTGTATACACTGTAATGTCGGGATTGCGACGGATTCGTTTGAAATTAATTTCGAGGCCGCACATAGGAGGACACAGCTTAGGGAAATATTTGTTTAGTTGGGCGACTCGGCCGCCTAGGTACGCAAGCCTTTCCACCAATACAACCTTGCAACCGGCTTCAGCGGCTTCCACCGCAGCCGTAATTCCACTTATACCGCCTCCCACGACCAGTACGGTCTTTTCTCCAGCCATGTTTCCTCCCTGAAAAGGGTTAAGAGGACCCTTGCGGAGCCCCCTTATTCACTTCTAACTCGGTGATTTAAAACGGCTTCCATACGACGCAAACGCGTCGCATGGAAATGAGCAGGATAATGGACTAGTCAACTATGGAGAGGATGGGCACCTTTTTGAAGTCCCAGCTGCCGTTCTGGTACGCGCAGTTAACGAACACTTTCCAGTTTTCTTCGTCCAATTTCGGGAAGTCGTTTCTCATGTAGTAGCCCGGCCAACGGGTCTCTTCCCGGAACAGCATGGTTCTCACGTGAGTTTCCGCCTGCCACATTCTCTGAATGTTCTCATGGCAGCGCATAAGTTCATGCAGATCCTCAGCGGCTAACTTCGCTGAGTCTTCCTTGAGCCAGTTCAACAGTTCGAGGGCTCTGTTGAGTTTCGGGCCGTTGGTTTTGAAACCGGCGGTCACGCCTGCCGCATACTCATCCATGATTTTTTGCAGACGGAACATGAACATTTTGGGTTTCATGAACTCGGGGTTGATGTTCGGGTCGCTGGATGTTGCGCCGTACTGGGCGAAAAGATCCATAGGCTTGAGGACCTGAGCCTTCAAGGTCTCGACCTGACCTGCGTCAACATTGGGCTGGTTGTTGTTGTCGAGCACGAAGCGCACCATGGCCTTACCGGCGGCGCGGCCTTCCGCATGTGAACCGGAAGAGAACTTATGGCTGGAGGCGCCGGAAGCGTCACCCGCACAGAAGAGTCCCTTCTTGGTTGACATATACTCATAGCCCCAGAAGTACTCGGGCGGGGCGAGGTCTTTGGGACCGCTGACCCAGGCGCCGGAGGCCCCGGAGTGAGAACCGATGAAGTAAGGCTCGGCGGCGGCGATTTCGGAAGATCTCTCTTCAGGCTGCGTGTCGGTGCCGGCCCAGAGAATGGCCTGGGAGATGGTCATATCCAGGAAGTCTTCCCACGCTTCGCTCTCGAGTTCCTTCATTTTTTTCTTGAAGGCCTTGGGATCGTCGGCGTACTTGGAAGCCAAGTTCTTGATGGCTTCATCCGTTCTCATGTAGATGGGGCCTTTGCCTTCGAACTCATCCAACATGCCTAAGTAGTTACGCAGGTTGGCGGGGATCGGTTTCACTTTACCGTATTCGCCCCAGTTGTCGAGTTCAGGTCTACGCTCGACCATGTACTCACCGCCGTACGCGTTCGTCGCACGGGACTTGAACAGGAGGAACCACGCGCCCACGGGGCCGTATGCGTCTTTAAAACGGACGGGGATGAAGCGAACTTCCTGGCAGGTCTGCTCTGCGCCGGCCATAAGGGTGAAATACAGGCTGGAGCCGGAGTTCCAAGGCGGATACCAAGCGCGACCGAGACCTTCGCCTGCGCTTCTGGGTTTGAACACGTGAACCGCGCCGCCCATAGCCGCCAACACCGCTTTGGCCTTGAACACATAGAATTTTTGTTCGCGGGTGCTGAAGCCCACGGCGCCGGCGACGCGGTCGCCGTCCATAATAGGATCTGTGATGAAAATACGTTCGAAGTATTCGCCGCCCTGTTGAGTAAGAGCATTCTTTGCGGCTTCAGCGACGATGACTTTGTAGGATTCGCCGTTGATCATGAGCTGCCAGCGGCCCTCATGCACGTACTTACCGTCTGCATCCGTCCAGATGGGGAGTCCCCATTTTTCGAATAGATGGACTGAGGAATCCACGTGGCGGGCGATGTCATAGACCAAGTCTTCACGGGCACAACCCATAAGGTCGTTACGCACGTAGCGGACATAGTCTTCGCAAGTGTTGTTGCCGCTGTTGAGGTCAACGTATTGGTTGATAGCGGAAAGACCCATGGCCACGGCGCCGGAACGGTCCATAGCGGCCTTATCTACCAATGTGACTTTGAGACCGTTCTTGTTGGCCCAGTAAGAGGCTTCCACTGCGGCTCCGCAACAAGCCATGCCGCCGCCACAGAGCAATATGTCCGTGGTAACTTCGACTGTTTCAAAATTCGCCATATTAAATCTCCCAGATTTTTACTTTTTGACTGTGGGCAGAGAGTCGAGCTTCAAAGCGGCAGGCTCATTATAGAGGCATTGGCTCGCCAGATCCGTGCATTGTTCGCCAAAGCCGCCGTCAGGAGCCGCTGAGCCTTCAGCAATCGTACGGATGGGGAACTTGAAGCGTTTCACCATACCGCTGCGGAACTTGACTGTCCACATAATGTCTTCGGAACCTCTCAGAGGCACAACGGATGCGCCCATGGGTACGAAGTCAGCGTAGCCGCGGACGTCGATGGCTTGCTGAGGACAAATCTTTACGCAGCTATAGCATTCCCAGCACATTTCAGTGGCTCTGTTATAAGCCTTCATCTTGTCTTTGTCCAAAACCATAAGATCGTTGGGGCAGATGTACATACAAGCGGTCTTATCTTGACCCTTGCAGCCATCACATTTTTCTAAAATAACATAACTCGGCATGAACTAACCTCCTAGTTCGGTTGAATGTCTCGGTCCAAACGTGAAATATGTGTTGAAATAGTTACGTAACGCGTTATAGGACGACCGCTCGTAGCTCCTCCTTTCTGCGATTACGACCCTAGCGTGACAACCGCGCGCGGTCGTAGTATGCGACCGCAACGCCGGCCGCGTCCGGTAAAGTGCTCCGTCCCTCCACCGGAACGGCGATAACGCTTAAGAACTGATCGTCTTTAAGGGATCGCATGTCTGTGCGGTATTTCTGACCCTGTCTTTTCTTAAAAGCATGTAGTAGCTCAGTTTTTTGTTAGGAAATAGAGAACGACTCGACCTGTAACTCAGCCCGAGCAATTGCAGAGATTCTTTAATTCAACCAAATCTCTCGGAAATTGTCAAGCCCTTTTTGAGTCCTAACTGGCAAAATTTGCTGCTGAAATAACGCATTCCCGAGCTTGCGCGAGTGAATCCTCTATGCTATTATAAAGAATTCTAAACCATCGCCCCACTCTCACTCGTAAGGAGCTTACATGAGCCCGAGTCGCAACGAACCATGTCCATGCGGCAGCGGTTTGAAATACAAAAAATGCTGTCTCCCCAAGCCTTTCCCCGCCGATGAACAATCAGACAACTCCCTTCGAATCAGGGCCGACGCCTTCAAAGCCATGTCCCTTAGGCAATGGTCCGAGGCCGTGTCTCTCTTCAAGTCCATTGTGGATGCGACGAATGATCCTGTGGAAATCCGCTCGGCGCTCGCTTCCTGTTACGAGGCGTCCGACGATTATCTCATGGCGTGCGAGTGGTACGAAAAAGCGATAGCCGCCGCCGATCCGCCCCGAGCCAATCTCTTCTACTATTTGGGCGCCGCGCGAGGATGCGCTCAACGTATCGACAAGGCAATCGAAGCCTTCGAGCGATGCCTCGAATTGGAAACGTTTGAGGCGAACAGGACCCACGTGAACGATATACTCCGCACGCTCGGACAAATACAAGAAGGAAAAATGCCGCCGAGTGTTTTTTTGGTCCAAGTAAATCTTCAGCGCGCATTCTCCGAACTCGATGAGGAACTCTACGAAGACGCTCGCGCTCGACTCGGAACATTGCTCACCATCGCGCCGGACAATCCCGTAATACATTATAATTTGGGTGTGGCGGAAACCTTTCTTAAGCGTGAGGAAGAAGCCCTCAAACACTTTCAAAGGACTGTAGACATTTTTCCCGGCTATTACCAAGCTTGGTATAATATGGGTCAGATTTATCTTATCCATAAAAAGGATTGTTCACAGGCGCTGTCGTGTTTTGATATGGTCAGCTCTCTCAATCCTCAATATATTGGTGGGCATCATCAACGCGCCGTCGCCCTGGAGTGCCTCGGGGACAAGGAAGGGGCACTCAAGAACTGGAAAAATACGCTCGAACTGGATCCGCAAAACGCCGCCGCCAAGGACGCAATTAAGCGGCTGGAGTAGCTTTTTAGCGCCGACGCAGCGCAAGCCCCCAGACTCCTTAGAAAAAGGGTAATTGTTCACTACGCACGAACCAACCGCCCGGTATACCGTTCCATGATTCGGAGGCAAACTCGCAGCGGTGGGGGTGGAAAATCCGCCGCGCTATGCCCATATTAAGGACTACCCGTTGCGCCGAAGTCACCCGTTCTCTGGGTATCACAACGGGGCATCATTCTGTTATCCGATACGCCCACAGCGAGAAAGGATCGAAAATACAATGAAGGCGAAAGACCGACACGCAGAAGATCTCCTGACCTGGGACGACACCTTTCATTTCAGGTGCCATCCCGGCATAGACTGCTTTAACAACTGTTGTAAAGATGTGACTATTTTGCTCACGCCGCTCGATGTAATCAGATTACGAAAACATCTCGGCATGTCTTCGACGGAGTTCCTCGAACAATACACCCATAGATTGCTCTCGAGACAGTCCGGTTTGCCGGCAGTTGCGCTCAAACTCGGCACGGATGAGGAAAAGACGTGTCGTTTCGTTACCAAAGAAGGCTGCTCTGTTTACCCGGCCCGTCCGTACTCATGTCGCATGTATCCCTTGGACACGGATCAAGGCGTGGAATACAAATTCGCCGTGAAGTCGGATTTTTGTCATGGATTACTTGATCCCCACGAATACACTATTGAGGAATGGCGCAGAGACCAGGGCCTGTATGATTACGATGACCCGGACCATTTACTCAAAGACGTCATGGCCGCGGACCAGCTTTGGGACGCGAAGATCGAAAACCCGCAAATGCAGGATATGTTCTTAATGGCGCTCTATGATACCGACCGCTTTCGGGAATTTGTGTTCAAGAGCAGCTTCCTCCAAAAGTTCAAGGTAGATGACGACATCCTTGAAAAAATCAGAGAAGATGATATTGCTCTCTTGTACTTCGCAAGCCAATGGCTGCGATTTGTGCTCTTCGGCAAAAAGGGATTCCTCAAAATAGACAGGGAATATCTCGAGCGGAAGAAAAGAGAAGTCTTGAATTTACACGAGGCATGACCGAATGAAACGAGTGATTCCGTTCTGTTTGGGGCTCCTAATTCTGTTCTGTATGGGGACCTCCTTCGCGGCGGATGACGCCACAATCGACCGGCATATCCAGGAACTGAAGAGTCAAGACGCCACAGTGCGAGCCAATGCCGCATACGACTTAGGCTGCGGCTGAAACAAATCCGTGAGGGCGGTTCCGCCACTCATAGCGATTGTGAAAGACCCGGACGCAAAGGTGCGAGCGAATGCGGCGGAGGCGCTCGGTAATTTTCCCAATGAACACGCCCAAAGCGCCAAACCGCTCCTTGCGCTGCTGAGCGACGACAATGTCGATGTGCGCAGAGCGGCTATCCTCGCTCTGGGCAAAGTGGGCAAGGGCGACAAAGCCATTACCGACACGGTGCGCACGTACACCGACGACCCTGATCCTCTCACCAAGACCGCGGCAGCTGTGGCATTAGCCGGCATGGTGAAGATGGAAGAGGCGGATGTCCCGGCCCTGTTCGGCGCACTTAACAGTCAAAACTCCGTGATCGCCAAGGCGGCAACGCGCGCCTTGGGAGCATACGGCAGGGACAACCCCGACAAGATCCTGCCGGGACTGACGGAATACCTCGATAAAAAAGAGCAACCCGGCTTCGGGAACGCGCTCCGGGCGCTAAGGCAAATGAAGGAAGGCGCGCATTCGCTCGCTCCGAAACTGGCCGCGGCGTATGACTCCATGGACGCGGTGTCTAAGGCCGATATAGCCGACAGTCTCGTGCTCATGGACCCAGAAGGCCAATACGCTATACCGGTGCTGCTCAAGGCCTTGAAGGAACCGGAGGCCCTGGATCGCAAAGAGGCCTTGATGAACCTCATGCGGTATCGTCCCAAGGTGGAGCTGTTCCTCGACGGCATCATCGAGCGGCTGGATGACCCAGACCTGGACAACAAGTTGCTCGCCATAGGCATTATTCGCGGACTGGGCAAGAAGGCGTCTGCGGCGGCCCCGAAACTGATGGAGCTGACAAAAAACCCCGATGTTCGGGTGCGGATTCCTGCGATTTCCGCCTTGGGATCGCTCGACACCACTCCCCAGGTCTTTGAGACCTTCGAGCGGACCATCAAGGACCCGGACTTCCGGGTAAGAACCGCGACCATATCGGCCCTCAAGAACGCCGGAGCAGCGGACCCCAAACGCGCCATGGACATTCTTGAACACGCCCTCAACTCGGAAAAGCACGAGAGCGCCGTGAGATCCCTCGACTCGACGCTCGAAAGCCTAAAGCATCCCAAACCCGCCCGCTGATCTGATACCGATAATTACTCAGATAGAATGTTGGGGAGAATCTTTTTGTAAGGAGGATTCTTCCCAAACTTCTCTCCAAGAAGCGCCGTTAAACGCTACTCAGGTTTAACCATAAAGCGTCTGTAGGCGCAGTTTCTCATTCATTCTTTCCTTATTAGGTGTTCTCAAACGTAATCACGGGATGCGCAATGCTTGCTCTTATTAGCCAAGCAAACCGCTTTTACAGTAAAAACCGTATAGGGCATCACATTGCAAAATATTCTACTTCATTCCGTCGAAAGCCGGAATGTCTTCCCCTGTTTGTATTAATCTGCGGCCATCTGCGTAATCTGTGGATAAAATTCTTACTCCCCGGCTGTTCGGGCCGTTGGTGGATCGATGGTCAGCACCAATGCTGTACGCCGGCGGCCTCTCTGGTGCAGGCTCATACGAATGCGCAATAAAATAAGTAATATTGGAGAGAACCTTCTTGAAAGAATTTTCTCCCCAACCCACCCAACCCCCTCTCCAAGAACTTTCACAATAGCCACAAGTGCCTTTTCTCAAGGAGAAAAGGC